>CALFUE010000105.1 GCA_937916345.1 uncultured bacterium | reverse complement strand
ACACGGGGAAGGCGATATATTTTTTATCTGCTTTAATCTCAAAGGATTTCATGATAATAATGCCTTTAACCTTTAACGGCACCTGATGTGACACCCTTTACAATGTAGCGCTGCAGGAACACATAAAGTATGAGTATGGGCAGCATTGCAAGGAGCAGGGAAGCCATGATAAGACCGTAGTCTGTGGTGTAAGTACCCTGGAATGCCTGTGTGGCAATGGGTATCGTGTAGAGATCCTTCTTCTGGAGAACCAGGCTCGGAAGCAGGTAGTCATTCCAGAATGCCATGGCATCTATGATGGCTACAGTCGCGATTGTAGGTGTCAGAAGAGGGAACACTATCTTCCAGAAGGTCTGCCAGCGTGAGCAGCCGTCGATGTAGGCAGCCTCCTCCAGCTCCAGAGGGATATTTGTGTTTATGGCGCCGTGGAACATAAAGGTCGCCATGGAAACTGAGAAGCCTACATGAAGAAGTATCAGTGTCACCCTGTGGTTCAATACGCCGAATATACCGCCGTAAACAGAAACCAGGGGAACCATAAGTACCTGGAAGGGAATGACCATTGAAGCGATCATTGCCGAAAAGAAGAGGGTACATGCGATCCACTTATTTCTCACAATAACAAAGGCTGCCATTGCCGATACCAGAATGGTAATGATGGTGGCGCAGGTGGTGATAATCAGCGAGTTGCCAAAGGCGCGCCAGAAATCCATTTTCTCCATTGCCTTGGGGAAGTTGTCAAAAGTAAAGCCATGCTTTCCGACCAGAGACAGTGAATCTGTGGTGATGTCCGCGTTTGTCTTAAACGAGTTGATTATTACCATGAGGAAGGGAAATATGAACAAGAGCAGCAATATTACCAGTATTACCAGCATAATGGCGTGCGTTATTCTTTTTTTCTTTCTTGCTTTTTCTGAATCGATCATTATGCGCTCACCTCCCCTTTCTTACCAACATAGACCTGAGTCACTCCGACGATAGCACAGACTACAAAGAGCAGCAGCGCCTCGGCCTGACCTGTACCGTAGTTTTTGTAGGTGAAGGCCTGATTGTACACATGCATTGCTGCAAGTACAGAAGAGTTGAAGGGTTCGCCCTTTGTCAATGACAGGTTCACATCGTATACCATGAAGCATCTTGTGATGCTGAGGAATATACACTGAACAAAGCTTGCTCTCATGAGGGGGATGGTGACATTTCCCATTGCCTGGGCGGGTGTACATCCGTCGATCATGGCGGCTTCCTTGAGTGAGTCGGAAACGCTCATAAAGCCGGCTACATAGATCAGCATCATATAGCCCGCGTATTGCCATACTGATACGAGTATCAGGGCAAACATCGCTCCGTTTGTGGTGGATAATAATGAAGTGGTTCCGCCGCCGGATAAGGCATCACCTATGGCAACGAATGCTCTGTTGAATACAAATTTCCAAACATAACCGAGGACGATGCCGCCGATAAGGTTTGGAATGAAGAAACCGGCTCTGAAAAGATTCTGTCCCTTTACTCCGCTGGTAACGAGATATGCAAGAGCAAAGGCAACGATGTTAACAAGGATGACTGCGAAGAAAGAGTAGATGAGTGTCCTTCCCAGCGCCATCCAGTAATCCCCGTCCTGAAATGCCGAGATGTAATTGTCGAATCCCACGAAAGGCTTGTCGATGGAAATACCGTCCCAGCTGGTAAAGGTGAGGTAGAGTCCGTAGATGAACGGGATCACGACCGTGGCAAGGAAAAGAATGAGAGCAGGTCCCGCAAACATCATAAACTGTGTCACCTTGTAGGATAGTTTGTTTCTCTCCATAGTTTACCTTCTTTCCCGGAAAAACAGCCCGGCCGGGAAAAATTCTCCCGGCTCAGGCATTTCCGTATTATCAGTGTTCTGAAAGTGTCGCGCTCTGCCAGTAGCTGTCGATAGCTGCTGCGAATGCTGCGCGGTCGTACTCGTTTGCGAGATATTTCTGGAATTCCGCTCCGAGCTTTGCATAGTGGTCATCGGGCAGATAGTTGTAGTTACCGATAAGTGCGCCCTTGTCGGCGTAGGTCTTTACAGATGCGCCAAGGGGATCTGATACTGCTATGGTGATGTTGCTGAATGCGGGAACCAGTGCACAGTCATTTACGAGGAAGCCCTGTCCGTCTGCATCATATACCAGCCAGTTGAGGAAGTCCTTTGCGGCCTGCACCTGTTCGGCAGATGTATTGTCTGATGAGTCGATGAAGAAGTATTTAGAACCGCCGCCCACAAGCTTTGTGTTTGCATCTGTAGAGCCGTTCTGGGGAACAGGCATGATGCCCATGCTTGAAGAGTAGTCATACTGGTTGATAACTGACCAGTCCCAGTTTCCTCCGAACATGAATGCTATCTCGCCCTCGGCAAGCTTCTGCTCTGTAACCTCGCGCTCTGCAGAGATAGCAGATGCTGCCTGATAGTTGTTCTCCTTTAATGCATCGAAGGTGTCCATCATTGAATTGAAGATATCATCGTCAGCCATGCTGATAGAGCCGTCGTGAAGTCCGTTTATGAATGCGTCGGGATCGTCATGCTGCTCATAAACCTCTGCGAGGTAGTGAGCGCCGAGTGACCAGTCTTCCTTCATGATACCGGTGGGTGATGTCATTCCACCGTCCTTCAGCTGGGTGAGGAGAGCGTTGAAATCGTCAAGAGTCTTTACAGATGATGGATCGAATTCCGATCCTGTGATGGCTGAGATAGCCTCTGCATTGTAGATAACACCTCTTGCCTCAACGCAGACCGGGAAGCCGTAAACCTTTCCGTCGACTGATATAGCCTCGGTGGTGTCTGATACCCATTTCTCACCTGAGAGATCAACAGCGTGATCTGCAGCCAGAGAATAGACATCCTTTGCATCTACCATTGAGATGGTGTAGGGCTCATTTGATGCGTACCTTGTAGAGAGATGAGCCGCTACGGTGTCGCTTGAGTAGTAAACCTCTACGTTTACCCCGGTAGCCTTGGTATAATTCTCGGCCATCGCAAGCATCTGATCCTGAATTTCCATCTTTGAATTGAAGATGGTGATCGAAACGTCTGAGCCTGAAGCTGAAGAATCAGATGATCCTGATGAGCTTGATTCTGAAGAGCCGCAGCCGGCCAGAAGTGTGGTTGACATTGCGACAGTGAGAAGCGCCGCAAGTGCTTTTTTGTTTGCTGACATTTTTTTTCCTCCTTTTTTGAATAGGGTAACCTGGTGTTTGGTTTCAATAACTTTTGCAATCTATAAAACGTATGGGACGTTTTATGTTCTATGGCTACGACTATAGCATTGTAACACGTTTCTGTCAACCGATTGACAGAAATTTTCACATAACAAACAAAAAACTACTGCAGTTTTAGTACAAAATGCACAAAAACTTATGACCAAAACAAAGGTACTTGACAAATAAAGGTTCTTTTAAGCATACTAATTAATGCAATCTAAAAAAATATAGTGGGACGGGAAACGGAGGATCATTATGATTTTTGGTGCGCTTGAAGCAGGAGGAACCAAGATGGTCTGTGCGTTGGGAAAGCAGGACGGATCCATATTGGATCAGGTGTCCATCCCTACTACGTCTCCCGATGAGACCATCCGCCGCATTATCGATTACTTCAGGGACAAGGGTATTTCGGCGCTGGGAGTAGCCAGCTTCGGACCGATCGATCCCGACAAAACTTCACCTACATACGGATATATCACATCGACACCGAAGCCGGGTTGGGCCGACTTTGATCTACTGGGCACATTAAAAAAGGATATAGATGTTCCCATGGGATTCGATACTGATGTAAACGGGTCTCTGCTGGGCGAGGTCACCTACGGTTCTTCAAAAGGGATCTCTGATGCGGTATACATTACAATAGGAACAGGAGTCGGAGGCGGGATCATGTCAGGCGGAAAGCTTGTTCACGGCATGCTCCATCCTGAACTCGGTCATATGAGACTAACCATACATCCTAAGGATACTTATAAGGGTCATTGTCCTTTCCACGGAACATGTCTCGAGGGGCTTGCCAGCGGACCTGCCCTAGAGGAACGCTGGGGAAAGAGCGCCAGGGAGCTCGGCGACAATGACCTGGCGTGGGAGATAGAGAGCTATTATATCGCTCAGGCTCTCGTTTCAATAATACTTATTGTGTCTCCAAAGAGGATTATCCTGGGCGGTGGCGTTATGCATGTTGAAAAGCTCTTCCCCATGATAAGGGAGGATGTAAAAAAAGAGCTGGGCGGTTATTTAATGACCAAAGAACTCTCGGATCTGGATTCTTACATTGTTCCCGCGAGTCTGCACGATGACCAGGGAATCATGGGTGCAATCAGGCTGGCTGAGCTGGCATATCTGGGGGAATGAGCCATGGGAGTGAAGGAAAAAAAAATGGATCCGGTCTTCAAGGGGCGGATCGACAAATATTTTGACGAATTAAAATGGCTTTACATGGAGCTTTATCATAATGACGAGCAGGCATTTTATTATTTCTGCGGGATGCTCTGCGACTGTTTTAATAAAAGAAAGAGCTCGCTAAAAAAGCTTGACGAGGAGAGACTTTCAGATCCGGACTGGTACAAGGGAAACGATATGCTCGGCATGCTTATGTATGTGGACTGCTTCGGAGAGACCATAAAGGGTGTGGAAAGGCATCTCGACTATATCAAAGAATCAAAGGTAAATTATCTTCATCTCATGCCTCTTTTGAGGAGTCCCGAGGGCAGGAGCGACGGAGGTTACGCGGTATCTGATTTCAGAAATACCGACGAAAAGCTGGGGAACATAGATGACCTGGTGGCTCTCACGGACAAGTGCCACGCGGAGGGTATCAGCGTATGCCTGGATTTCGTCATGAACCACACCAGTGAGGATCATGAGTGGGCAATCAGAGCCAAAAGAGGCGAGAGGGAGTTTCAAGAGAGATATTTCTTTTTTGACAACTGGGATATACCGAATCAGTTCGAAAAATTTGTGCCGCAGGTATTTCCTACTACCGCTCCCGGTAATTTCACCTGGTGCGATGAGGCGGGGAAGGTTGTTATGACATCCTTCTATCCCTACCAGTGGGATTTGAATTACCACAATCCTGTGGTGTTCAACGACATGACGGAAAACATGCTCTATCTGTGCAATTGCGGAGTGGATATAATCCGTCTGGATGCAGTTCCCTACATATGGAAGACAATGGGCACGAACTGCCGCAACCTGCCGCAGGTACACACGCTGGTGCGCATGATGAGAATAGCGGCAGAGATCGTGGCTCCGGGCACACTGCTCCTGGGAGAGGTTGTAATGGAGCCGAGGGAGGTGGTGCCGTATTTCGGAACGGTGGAGAAGCCTGAGTGCCACATGCTCTATAATGTCACTACCATGGCCTCAACATGGCACACAGTGGCAACGAAGGATGTGAGACTGTTGAAGGATCAGCTGGCAAAGGTTTTCTCACTTCCGAATGACTACATATTCCTGAATTATCTCAGATGCCACGACGACATAGGCTGGGGTCTTGACTACAACTTCCTGAAAGGCTTCGGAGTGAATGAGGTTGCTCACAAGAGGTTCCTCAACGAATATTTTCAGGGACATATTTACGAGTCTGATGCCAGGGGTGAGCTCTACAACGACGACCCGACTCTGGGAGACGCCAGGCTCTGCGGCACCACTGCGTCTCTCTGCGGCATAGAGGCGGCAGAGTATGAGAGGGATGAGGAAAAGCTGGCAAGATGCATAGACTATGATCTGATGCTCCACGCCTTTCTCTTCACCCTGAGCGGACCGCCGGTGCTCTACAGCGGAGACGAGATCGGAGAGTTAAACGACTACGACTACCACAATGATCCATTAAAGGCCGCCGACAGCAGATACCTACACAGAGGACGTTTTGACTGGGAAGGAGCTGAAAAGAGAAGAAAGAAGACTTCCCGTGAGGGGAGGATATACCGGGGGATCATGAAGCTGGTAAAGCTTCACAGACAATATGATGTCTTTGATTCGGATGCGGATGTCTGGATCGTTGAGACCGGAAATGATCATGTGCTGGGGATAGGACGGTATAAGAACGGCAGGAAGCTGATAGCCTGCTACAATTTCGACTTCCAGACACAGGAGATCTATACTTCCGAGCATGAGGAGTTTAAGGATCTTTTGACTGGAAAGATATCCGGTGTGGGATATGCCTCTTTACCGCCGGGAGGCTTTTTGTGGCTGCTCCATGAGTATGAGAAATGATGATGAAAAATTGAGATTTTGCCGGATGTGTGAACTGGCAAAGGATACAAGCGGGGAAATTCAAGCCTGCGCCGAAAAGCTCTATCTGCTGTTGGACGAAAATGACAGGGCAGGGGATGAACTTATCAGGCGCAGGCTTGATATTTGTATGGAGTGCGATAAAAGAAGTGAAGACACCTGCCTGAAGTGCGGCTGCTATGTGCTGATCCGCGCAATCGCGGTCAAAAGCGTGTGCCCGGCAAAAAAATGGTGACAAGACAGAGTTGATATGCTAAAATCAACATGAAGCAATTAATCGATCGGAGGTACTTAAATTGAGTGAGATCCCATACAAGATATATCTTGAAGAAAAAGAGATGCCGGATAAATGGTATAATGTCCGGGCGGACATGAAGAAAAAACCTGCACCCATCCTTAACCCCGGGACGTTGCAGCCCGTGACAAAGGAGGAGCTCTCAGGGATATTCTGTTCGGAACTTGCCGCCCAGGAATTGGATGATGTGACGCCATACATAGATATTCCGGGGGAGATACTTGATTTCTACAGGATGTACAGACCGTCACCTCTGGTGCGCGCGTATTTCCTTGAGAAAAAGCTGGGCACTCCGGCGCATATATACTACAAATTTGAAGGAAACAACACTTCGGGCTCGCACAAGCTGAACTCGGCGATTGCCCAGGCTTACTACGCAAAGAAGCAAGGCTTAAAGGGCGTGACCACTGAGACGGGAGCCGGACAGTGGGGAACGGCGCTCTCCATGGCCTGCGCTTATTTTGATTTGGACTGCAGGGTATATATGGTAAAGGTCTCGTACGAGCAGAAGCCATTCAGGCGCGAGGTCATGAGAACCTACGGAGCTTCGGTCACACCTTCTCCATCCATGGATACAGAGGTAGGAAGGCGCATAAACGCTCAGTTTCCCGGAACTACAGGCAGTCTCGGCTGCGCCATTTCCGAGGCGGTCGAGGCAGCCGTAAAGAACGAGGGATACCGCTATGTGCTTGGTTCAGTGCTTTCACAGGTACTGCTGCATCAGTCTGTGATCGGACTTGAGACAAAGGCCGCTTTGGATAAATACGGCATAAATGCCGATATGATAATCGGCTGCGCAGGCGGCGGATCAAATCTCGGCGGATTGATAGCACCCTTTGTAGGGGAGATGCTCAAGGGAGAGAATAAATATGACATTATAGCGGTAGAGCCTGCCAGCTGCCCGAGTCTCACCAGGGGCAGATATGCCTATGATTTCTGTGACACCGGTCATGTGTGTCCTCTGGCAAAGATGTATACCCTGGGCAGCGAGTTCATACCCTCTGCAAACCATGCGGGAGGCTTGAGATATCACGGAATGAGCTCTGTCGTATCCGAACTCTATGACCAGGGTCTGATAACCGCAAGAAGCGTGGAGCAGACTGCAGTATTCGATGCTGCGGAGATGTTCGCGAGAGTGGAGGGTATCCTTCCGGCTCCCGAGAGCTCACATGCCATCAGAGTCGCCATAGATGAGGCCTTGAAATGCAAGGAGACCGGAGAGGAAAAGACCATAGTGTTCGGTCTTACCGGAACCGGATATTTCGATATGGTCGCATATCAGAAATACAATGACCACGACATGAGAGATTTTATACCGACAGACGAGGAACTGCTTTCTTCGTTTTCAAAGCTTCCAAAAATAGAGCGCAAAGGTTTGTGAGATGACCTGCACATCCTTTAAGAAAAGGGTATTCAACGCTATAGAGGTGGGATACGATGAGGATTTTATCGGAAGAGCCTATGATATTGTAAATCTTGGCTTTATCGTGGTAAACCTGATCGTATCACTTTTCGTGACTTTTGACGATATAATGAAAACATACGGTGACATCCTGATCATAGCAGAGGCTGTTACTGTATTCTTTTTTACATTTGACTGGCTCCTGCGTCTTTGGACCAGTAATTTCTTGTACCCGGGAGATTCGCGGCTGATGGCGCTGCTGCGTTACAGCTTCTCCTTTAACGGGCTCGTGGACATGCTCTCGTGCGTGCCCTATTACATGCCGTTTTTTTTCCCGACGGGAGTTGCGGCATTCAGAATATTCAGAGTTGTCAGGATATTCAGGATATTCCGCGTGAATGCCTATTTCGATTCATTGAATGTCATTGCCGCGGTCATAAAGAGCAAGGCGAGGCTGCTGCTTTCGTCAGTATTTGTTGTGCTGATGTTGATGGTGGCGTCGAGCCTTTGCATGTACAGTGTTGAGCATACGGCTCAGCCAGAGGTTTTCGACAATGCGCTTTCCGGAATGTGGTGGGCGGCTGCAACGCTCCTTACGGTGGGCTACGGTGATATATATCCCATTACTCCCATGGGGCAGATTCTGGGAATAATCATAACGATGCTTGGAGTCGGGATAGTGGCGATACCCACGGGTATCATTTCCGCAGGATTCGTAGAGCAGTACAGCAGGATGAAGCAGCTCTCCGAGGAGGCTGCGGAGAGGAATATACATTTTATCAAGATCCCCATAGGTGAGAAAGACAGCTGGAAGGGTATGATGATAAAGGAGCTTGCCATCCCCAGGGAGATGATCATTGCAGCCGTTATCAGAAAAAAAGAGATGATTGTGCCCAGGGGTGATGTGTGCCTTAAAGCCGGCGATGTTGTCGTGCTGGGGGCTGAGAGCTATGCGGATGATATGCACATAGCGCTGAAGGAAATCGAACTCAAGGAAAAGCATGAATGGAACGGAAAGATGATAAAGGATCTGGATATCTCCAGACAGACATTTATCGTTATGATCAGAAGAAACGGAAAAACCATCATCCCCAGAGGAGATTTGGTCTTGAGAGCGGGGGATGACATAGTCCTCTACACCAGACAGCATCTCGCCGATGCAAAAAGTCTGATGGTGTAAAAAATGTACGGATATGTGCAGGTCAGAAAGCCTGATATGAAGATAAAAGAATATGAGGCCTACAGGGGATTTTACTGCGGACTCTGCGATGCCCTCGGGAAGAGTTATTCATACCTTGGCAGGATGACGCTGAGCTTTGATATGACCTTTCTCGTGATACTTCTCACGGATATATATTCAATGGAGGGAAGGCTGTCTGCAAAAATATGTATTCCTCATCCTTATAAAAAAAGGATACACATAGAAAACGAAGCGTCGGAATACGCCGCGGATATGAGCGTGATACTCGCCTATCAAAAGCTCCTGGATGACATGGAAGATGAAAGAAAGCCTGCTGCTTATGCCGGAGAGATCATGTTGAGAGGAGTATATGAGAAGGCAAAAAAAAGGTACCCTGAAAAGTGCAGGGTGATAAGACGCGAGCTGAAAAGACTTAAAAAATACGAGAGAGAGTGCGAACTTAATATAATAAGGGTGGCCGGATGTTTCGGCAGGCTGCTCTCAGAAATTTTTGCCTACAGAAATGACGGATATGAAAGATACTTAAGAAGACTTGGCTTTCATCTGGGCAGGTTTATATATATAATGGACGCCTGGGACGACAGGGAAAAGGACGGGAAAAGCGGCAGCTACAATATCATAAATCTGATTCCTGAAAATGATAAAAAAAATATAAAGGCTCATATATATGATATGATGGAGGGTGAGATGGCACGGGTCGCCCGCATATTTCGTTCCCTTCCCGCTGGTGAATACAGAGGTATACTTGAAAATATCATCTATGCCGGAGTTTGGGTGAAATACGATATAGCTGAATCAAAGGAGATTAGTGAAAAAGATGAGAGATCCATACGAGGTTTTGGGGATAACAAAATATGCTACGGATGACGAGGTAAAGCGCGCATATCGCGAGCTCTCCAGAAAATATCACCCAGATGCCAATGCCGGAAATCCGCTTGCCGATCTGGCCGAGGAGAAATTTAAGGAAGTTCAGGAGGCCTACGAGAACATACAGGATATGCGAAAGAACGGCTATGACAGCTCTTTTGGATATTCTGACGGATCCGGCAGCGGATATTCAAATGACAGCAGTTTTGGTTATCAAAACGGTTACCAAAACGGTTATCAGAATGGTAATGGAAACGGATTTTATAATGACAGAAATGCCTACAGGCAGTATAGCAGCAATTATGGCAGAACACCGGCCACAGGCGGCGGGTCCTGCATGAATGACATCTGTACGCTCGTAATCTGCGATTCGCTTTGTGAGTGCATGGGAGGAGATCTTTGCAAATGCATCTGAGAGCAAAGGAGATTGCCCTGTGCGGTCTTCTCATGGCTCTCGGGGTAATATGTATCTCTGCGGGAGCCATACTCGAAAACATTACACTTTTTTTTATTTTTACAGCTTGCTTTATAGAGGGTATATCAGTGCGATTTTATTCCCCGGCATTTGGTATCATTTATCTGGTCGGAACGGCCGTCCTTGCTTTTTTTATCGCCCCGAACAAGCTCTATGTCTTTACATTTTTGACTCTGGGGATCTACCTTTTTACCGCAGAGGTATTGGAGAAAAAAAAAGTCAATGTATTCCTTAAATGGGTGGTAAAGCTCGCGGTATTTATCCTTGTTTTTTCAGCTGCATATTTTGCTCTCTTTCTGTTTTTCAGTGAGGATATCATGCTCATTTCCGGCGACAGGATAGGGGATATTTCCGGAAACCATGGCTTTGTCGGATTTATTTTGATATTTGTTATTTTTTTAATATCTGTCGTGATCTGTGACAGGGTTTATTTTTATTTCATGAATAAGTACGGAAACTGCATAAAGAGCAGATTGTTCAGGCAGTGAGGGATTGGAGGGAACATGAGTATTTGTGATGATATATATATAAATATGTGCCGTGATATAATCGATAACGGCACATCCACAGAGGGTGAGGCCGTGCGGGCCAGGTGGAGCGACGGAACCTGCGCATACACGATCAAGCGCTTCGGCATCGTGAACCGTTATGATCTTCGGCGTGAATTTCCGGCTATAACACTGAGAAAGACGGCCATAATCTCCGCTGCGGACGAGATACTCTGGATATATCAGAAGAAATCAAACAATATCAAGGATCTCAATTCTCATATCTGGGACGAGTGGGCGGACGAGAATGGCTCGATAGGTACGGCCTACGGTTATCAGATCGGAAAAAAATACGCCCATCACAAGGATGAGAACGGCAGACAGGTGTATCTCGACCAGATGGACGGAGTGCTCTGGGATCTTAAGCATACGCCTTACAGCAGGCGCATCATGACAAATATGTGGAATGTGGATGAGCTGCACGATATGAGACTATACCCCTGCGCGTATTCCGTTACCTTTAATGTTACGGACGAGGGTTATGACAAGCCTGTTCTTAATATGGTACTGAACCAGCGCTCTCAGGATGTGCTGGCAGCCGGAAACTGGAATCCGGCTCAGTACGCAGTTTTTCTCATGATGGTGGCGCAGTGCGTGGATATGATTCCGGGGGAGCTGGTTCATATGATAGCGGATGCGCATATCTATGACCGACATGTGCCTGTCATAGAGGAGCTTATAACCCGGGAGAGGCATCCGGCGCCAAAGGTGACACTGACTTCCGATAAAAAGGATTTCTACAGCTTTGACCGTTATGATGTGCATGTGGAGGATTATGTGACAGGACCGCAAGTGACGGATATACCGATTGCGGTGTAAAGGGGAAAATAATGATACTGATAGCAAATGTTGATAAAAACTGGTCCATCGGAAAAGATAACAAGCTGCTGATGAGTATCCCGGAGGATATGAAATTCTTTAAGGATACCACCATGGGACATACGGTGGTGATGGGGCGAAAGACACTGGAGAGCCTTCCCGGAGGACGCCCGTTGGAAGGCAGGACAAACATCGTTTTAAGCCGGGATGCGTCGTACACTGTAAACGGGGCTGATGTGGTTCACGGTGTGGAAGAGCTGCAGGAAATCATAAAAAGCGCAGGTGATAAAGAGATATATGTCATTGGCGGAATGAGTATCTATGAGGCGTTAGAGCCTCTCTGCGATCTGGCGTACATCACCCGGATGGACTATTCCTTTGACGCAGACGCCTTTTTTCCGAAGCTTGATGAGATGAAGGAATGGAAGATGATTGAGAGAAGTGAGGAGATGACCTGCTTTGATATCATATATCACAGGTGTACATACAGGAGAGATAAATAGATGGATATAGCAGGAAGAAAAATGGTCGTGAAGGCACTAAAGGCCGAGGGAGTGGACAGGGTATTCGCCTATCCCGGCGGCATGGTCACGGACATTTTTGACGAACTGTACAAGACTCCGGAGATAAAGCTGGTATTGCCGAGACATGAGCAGGCTCTGATACATGAGGCGGAGGGTTACGCCAGGGCGACAAAGAGACCCGGAGTGTGCCTTGTGACCAGCGGCCCCGGAGCCACCAATATCGTGACAGGCCTTGCGGACGCGCATTTTGACTCCATCCCTCTGGTGGTGATAACAGGTCAGGTGCCCCTTCCTCTTATTGGAAATGATGCGTTTCAGGAGGTTGACATAGTCGGAATGACCAGATCCATCACGAAGTACGGCGTTACGGTGAGAGACCGCGCGGAGCTGGGACGTATCCTAAAGATGGCCTTTTATATAGCTTCCAGCGGACGTCCGGGACCTGTGCTCATCGATATACCAAAGGATATACAGGTCATGGGAGGACCGGTCGAGTATCCCGAAAAGATCGGCATCAGGGGCTACAAACCGAACACCTCGGTTCATTTAGGGCAGCTGAAGAAAGCGTACAAGCTCCTGAGAAGCGGAAAAAAACCCTTGATACTCGCCGGTGGCGGAGTGAAGATTTCGGGTGCGGAAAAGCTTTTAAGAACCTTTGTCGAGCGCACAAATGTGCCTGTGGTGACCACTGTCATGGGCAGGGGTCTCTTTCCCTGTGATCACGAGCTCTACTTCGGCAACTGCGGAATGCATGGTGAGTATGCCGCAAACATGGCTGTCAGTGGATGTGACGTGCTTTTTTCCATAGGGACGAGGTTTAATGACAGGATCACGGGAGATCTGGCGGAGTTTGCCCCGAATGCAAAGATCGTACACATAGATGTGGATACATCATCCATATCCAGAAATGTGGAGGTGGACGTGCCTGTGGTGGCTGACGCGGGGCTGGCCATAAATACCATGCTTGAGTATGCGGAGCCTCAGAACGCTGACAGGTGGATCGAGATGATCAGGGAGTGGAGAGACGAGCATCCGCTTATGTCCCAATCCGTGTCTGAAAATATGAGCCCCTGCAACATCATGAAAAAGATCTCTGAGGTATTAAAGCCTGATACCGTTGTGACGGATGTGGGACAGCATCAGATGTGGGTTTCACAGTATATGGATGTAGGACCGGACACGCTGTTTATCACCTCCGGGGGACTGGGAACCATGGGCTTCGGCTTTCCCGCGGCCATCGGCGCAAAGCTGGGGGCACCGGAAAGAAGGGTTGTCTGTGTGACAGGGGACGGCGGTTTCCAGATGAACATGCAGGAGATGGCTACCGCAGTAGTAGAGGGAGTGAACCTCACTGTCTGCGTTATCAATAACGGATTTTTGGGGATGGTGCGTCAGCAGCAGCAGATGTTCTATGGAAAGAGATATGTGGCAACCTATCTTGGCACAAAGGATCACGACGGGTACTGGCCGGATTTTGTGAAATGGGCAGAAAGCTACGGCATAAAGGGTATTCGCGTGACAAAGCCGGATGAGATCGTGCCTGCCCTGAAATGCGCCGCCCGGGAAAAGGAGATGCCGGTACTGATCGAGTTTGTGATATCATCGGATGAGCTGGTGCTGCCTGCGTTAAAGAGCGGAGCGCCGCTGAGCGACATGATCCTGAGATGACAGATTTACATAATTTCAGAACGGAGTGTGCTATGAAAAAGAGATGGATAGCCTTGTATGTCGAGAATCAGGTGGGCGTGCTGGCAAAGGTATCCGGACTTTTCGCCGGAAAGAGCTACAATCTGGCCAGTCTTACCGTGGGAACCACGGAGGATGAGACCGTATCGCGCATGACTGTCTGCGCCATGTGCGACGATGCCACCTTTGAGCAGATCAAGAAACAGCTGAATACCATGGTCGAGGTCATAAAGGTGATGGATCTCACCAATGTGCCCATACACATGAAGGAGATACTCTTCGTAAAGATAAGGGGATTAAATGAGAGAGATATCAGTTATCTGTTCAAGATTGCGAATGTCTTTAATGTAGATGTGACGGATATAGGGACGGATTCACTGCTCCTGGAGTGCAAACAGACAGAGAAAAAAAATGACGAGCTCATTGAGCTCGTCAGAAGCAAATATCATGATATAGAGGTGGTGAGAGGCGGCGCAGTAGCCGTGGAGTCCATCTCAACACAGACCAGGTGATCATCTGGCCATTGCCAGAACTATCTCTCCTATGTACATGGTGTGGATGTTTCCTTCGGGATAGTTGGCCTCGATTATCTTTTTGTCAAAGATATGGGAGGTGTCGATATCGGTGGCAGAGAGCTTGCGGCAGATCATGACCTGATTTGCCTCGTCCACATAGGGAATGCCCTTCTTGTAGGCAAAGTTCATCCCTGCGACCTCCATCTTGTTTTCGTCGCGACCGGAGAACTTTCCGAAGTAAGCGAGCTGCTTTCTGTAGGTTTCCGGGAAGAAATTCAGGGTGAAATAGTTCTCGCGGTCTATGAATTCCTTAGTGTATCTGGTCTGGCGGATATATACGGTGGCCGTGTTCAAGCCCCATATAACGCCGAAGCCGCCCCATGAGGCGGTCATGGCGTTTGCCTTATCGGAGTTTCCGGCAGCGATAAGCATCCACTGCTGACCGATCTGGTTGAAGGGGTTGAAATCCGGCTCCGAGAGCTCATATGGCTGAAAAGTATGCATGAAAAACACCTCCTGTATGCTTGGAATGAAAATATTATATGATAATTTTTTAAAATTTACAATAAAACTCTTGCAAAGTTATTTCAAATTGTGTAAAGTAATCTGTGTCGTTTAGATACAGACATTTAATAAATCAATAAAGGACGGGAAGATATGGCAAAGAGAATTTTGATCGCGGATGATGCAGCGTTCATGAGGATGATGTTAAAAGACATTCTCACCAAGGGCGGTTATGAAATCGCCGGTGAAGCGGCTGACGGAAATGAAGCTCTTGCTAAATACAAAGAGCTCAAACCGGATCTTGTTACCATGGATATCACGATGCCGAACTGTGATGGTATCCAGGCGCTTAAATCGATAAAAGCTGCAGATGCCGCTTCCAATGTTGTTATGTGTTCGGCGATGGGGCAGCAGGCCATGGTTATAGAGGCTATACAGAGCGGAGCAAAGGACTTTATAGTAAAGCCATTCCAGGCAGACCGGGTTTTGGAGGCTATCAAAAAGATTCTTGGAGAGTGATTAAAGTACAGTTCAGCTATTGTGATTTCAGACTAATTGCTTTAGATGCGGGAACAGGGGGCTTCTTTGAAAAAACCTGTTTCCGCATCTTTGTGTGAGGACAAAATGCTAAAGGATATGACAGTCGGCTCCCCCGGGAGACACATCATAAGCTTTGCACTGCCGCTTTTGGCAGGAAATATCTTTCAACAGGCATACAATATCGCAGACGCTGCCATAGTCGGCAGGGCATTGGGAGCCGAGGCGCTGGCAGCAGTGGGCGCATCCACCAGCGTCCAATTTCTTGTGATGGGCTTTTGTATAGGTATTGCGGTTGGATTCGCCATACCCGTAGCCCAGAGATTCGGAGCGAAGGACTACTCCCAGATGCGGCGCTCCATCTACAACAGCATGGTGCTGACGGCGTTTTTTGCCGTGATCATCACAGCGGTCTGTCTTGTATTGTGTCATTACATACTTAAAATCTTATCTACCCCCGATAATATCTATGACAGAGCATATTCCTATCTGTTTGTCATTTTTGCGGGGATACCACTTTCGCTTTTATATAATCTGTTGTCGGCCATATTGCGAGCCGTTGGGGATTCCAGGACACCTTTCATCTTTCTGGTCATCTCTACGATCCTCAATATAGTGCTTGACATACTTTTTATCATGGTGTTTTCCCTCGACTGCTTCGGAGCGGCTGTTGCGACCGTCATAGCACAGGGCGTGTCGGGAGTGCTCTGCCTGATACTTATATTCGTAAAGTTTGACATACTTGTCCCGAAGAAAGCTGAGCGCCGCGTGACTCCGAAGGAGGTGGTGATGCTCCTTATGATGGGAGTCCCCATGGGGCTGCAGTACTCCATCACAGCCATCGGCTCAATGGTTCTCCAGAGCGCGAACAATGCCCTGGGAAGTGTCTATATAAGCGCCTTTACGGCGGCAAGCCGTATCAAGCAGTGCGCCATGACTCCTTTTGACGCGGTCGCCACTGCGGTGGCAAATTTCGCGAGTCAGAATCTCGGCGCAAAAAAACTGGATCGAATCCACAAGGGCATCAGGGAGGGCGTTGCCATCGGAGTCGGGTATGGCGCTGCAATTGGTATTGTGCTGGTCTTGTTTGGCAGGACATTGTCCGGCATATTTGTGGACTCCGGAGAGACGGCAATTTTGGATGCGGCAGGTCAGTATCTGGGAACTATTGGCTGCTTCTACTGGGTACTTGGCATATTAAACACGGTGAGACTGACTGTACAGGGGCTTGGTTATTCCATCAGAGCGATCTACTCAGGTGTCGTAGAGATGATCGCAAGAGTGGTGGTGAGTTTTGCCTTCGTGCCCATATTCAGATTCGGCGCCATCTGCGCCGCAGATCCGTCAGCCTGGGTTTCCGGCGCGATCTACATCAGTATTACGCTCTTTATAATACTTAGAAGTTTAAGAAAAAAATTAGGAGATGATAATAAGGAGGGAAAGGCGGAAATTGGGTAATATTATCGAGATGAAGAATATCTCCAAGAGCTTCGATGGGGAGAACTATGTGATATCTGATCTCTCGCTGACTGTTGAGAAAGGGGAATTCGTGACGCTTCTTGGCCCGTCCGGGTGCGGGAAGACCACTATTCTTCGAATGATCGGCGGATTTGACATACCGTCGGAGGGACAGATATTGCTGGAGGGGATGGATATTTCCGCCCTTCCTGCCAACAAGAGACCGATAAATACGGTGTTCCAGAGATATGCTTTGTTCCCGTTTCTAAATGTTTACGATAATATAGCCTTTGGCCTCAGGATGAAGAAAACGGATCCTGAGACGATCAGAAAAAAAGTTACGGAATGTCTCGATATAGTGGATCTGGAGGGCTTTGAGAAGCGAAAAATATCCACTCTCTCCGGAGGACAGCAGCAGCGCGTGGCAATTGCC
>CALFUE010000104.1 GCA_937916345.1 uncultured bacterium | reverse complement strand
CATCCCCGCCACGACGATTACACAGTTCGCCTCGTTTATCTCGTCGACTCTCGGGATCAGACGGTGAATGCCGCTCACTCCCACATCAAAGATGCGGTTCACCCTGCACCCGAAATACTCGGCGGTCTGCGCAGCCTCCTCCGCCACCGGAATATCGGCAGTGCCCGCCGTGCACACACAGACAAGCCCATTCCTCGATTTGCCGGGTTTTTCCAGCTTTAATATGCGCGACACTTCGTCGTACTCTATGTCCGGGAGCCCCTCCTTCACCAGCTCATATTGCTCTTTCTTTGCCCTGGTGCCGAAGACCTCCCCATCACGCTCATAGATTTTCTTAAATATATCCACTAAAAAAGCATCCGGCTTTCCCTGGCAGAATATTACCTCAGGAAAGCCGGTGCGAGCCTTTCTTCCCGTATCTATCTTTGCAAAGTCCAGATCCTCGTAAGAATCCATATCATATCTCCTGTAATACTTTTTTATAAACCTCGGTATAGCCTAAACCCCTTTTTTCACAGATATCCCGCAGTGACTCGTACTCAGGATATATACTCTCCTCTCCGTAAAGCTCACACACCTTTACCCGAACTTCTCCGAGGGATGTATTTCTCACATCACTCCTGCGGTTCAGGCAGCTGCGCTCCATGCGAAGACGTCTGATACCGATGGTAGTCGTGTTCAAATAGATTATCCGTTCCATTTCAGGCAGCGACTCCTCCGAACATATCACATACAGCACTACACCCGGCCTGTTCTTTTTCATGTATACAGGGACGAAATGTACATCATACGCTCCTGCCTGCATCAAAAGCTCCATGCAAAGGCCTAATGACTCACCGGTGGCATCATCAATATTGGTCTCAAGCTTGTATACATAGCCGATATCCAAAGAATCGTCCGTATTAGCAGTGTACGACTCATCCTCTATTATCATCATTCGCAGGATGCCGGGTCTTTCGTAGTTCCGCTTTCCGGCTCCGATGCCTGTCTTTTTGATCCTAAAGGTGTCGGGTAGCTCATGGGATGTGCATACGGCGCAGGCTATGGCAGCTCCCGTGGGAGTGACGAACTCGCCTTCTGTATTCATGATATGAAGAGGCATATTCTCTGCCGCAATGATGTTTGAAGTGGCGGGCACCGGAACAGGAAGTATACCGTGCTGACAGCGCACTGTCCCCCGGCCCTCCGTGAGATATGGCACAATGACATCCGTGATGCCAAGCTCTCTAAAAGCCACGGAAAATGCCAATATATCCGCGATGGAATCCACGGCTCCAACCTCATGGAAATGTACTTCCGATACAGGCACTCCATGGGCGGTGCTCTCGGCCTGAGCCACTATGCCGAATATTTTTTTTGCAAGATCTTTGACCTCAGCAGAGGTATCGGCGCCATCGATTATCCCTGAAACATCAGAAAGACTGCGGTGCTCGTGGTGATGACCGTGATCTTTATTATGGTCATGATGATCATTATGCTCATGACAGCAGTCATGACCATGGTCATGAGCGTGATCATGAGCGTAATCATTATCATGACCATGGAGATATTCCATGTCATGATCATGGTTTTCATGGGCGCCATCCAGATTCACGGAAAAGCTGCCGCAATCCAGACCCGCTTTTTTTACTCTGTCGTATGAGAGGGTAAAGCCTTCTATACCGATGGAATTTATGACACGCCTGATCTCATCGAAGGATGCGCCGAGGTCGATCAATGCCGCCACGGACATATCTCCGCTGATACCCGCCGTGCTCTCAATATATAACACTTTTTTCATAAGTATCTCCTTCGAGGATGCGCACGGATTTTGCAGGGAAATATGCGGCTTTCAGCCGCCAAAATCCGGCGCGGGAAACGACCGGAATGCAACTATTTTGTTCGTTTCCTATAATCAGGTTAGTTTCATGAATCTACGGGCTGCCGCGTACACCGGACGGTAATAGAGCGGTCTCACTTCCTTATCCGCCTCTTTGATCAATTCGCGGATCTCAAGATGCTGCGGACAGTGTGACTCGCACTTGCCACACCCTATACACGCCGTGGCAAAGGCCGCCTCTCTGCGCAGTCCCACAGCCTGGAAATATTCCCTGCGCCCCGCCATTTTGTTCTCAATATACATCTCATTGTAGCATCGAAAAAGTCCGGGAATATCCACGCCTTTTGGACAGGGCACGCAGTACCTGCACTCGGTGCAGCCCACCTTCATTTTTTCGTTTATAAGTGATTTTATGATCTCCAGACACGCCCGATCCTTTTGTTTCAGACATCCCGGCTCGACAACTGACGCTATTCGAACATTTTCCTTCAGCATTTCGAGACTGTTCATTCCCGAGAGGACACAGGTCACTCCCGGCTGATCCCACAGCCAGCGCAGAGCCCACTCTGCCGGACTCCAATTCCTCGGATGCTTGCTCATAATGGAGCGCGCCTTATAGGGAAGCATATTTACCAGCTTGCCTCCCCGCAAAGGTTCCATAATGATGACCGGGATTCCCCTCTCGCAGGCTGTCTCCAATCCCACCCTTCCGGCCTGGGAATTCTCGTCCATGTAATTATACTGGATCTGGCAAAAATCCCAGTCGTAGGCGTCAAGTATCCGCAAAAACATCTCCGTATTTCCGTGGAAGGAGAAACCGATGTTTCGGACAGCTCCGGATTCCTTTTTCTCTTTGATCCAATTTTTTATGCCGAGCTTTTCCAGCTTTTCCCAGGAGGCCACATCCGTCAGCATGTGCATCAGATAGTAATCGATGTAGTCTGTCTGCAGTCTCTTTTTTTGCTCCTTAAAATACTTTTCGATGGAATCCCGGCCGTTTATCAGATACTGAGGAAGCTTTGTCGCGATCTTTACGCGGTCTCTGGCATTGTTCTTTGTCAGGATCTTTCCCAGAGCCTCCTCACTTCCGGGATAGATATAAGCCGTATCGAAATAATTAACGCCGCTTTCGATAGCGGTCATGATCTCACTTTCAGCTTTGTCCAGATCAATGCGGCCGCCTTTTTTTGTGAAACGCATACAGCCATAGCCGAGGATCGATATATCCTCGCCATTACGATCCTTCCTATACTTCATCGCTGCCCTCATCGTTGTCGTATGAATCCATCATAAACTCACGGCTGGCGACTCTCTTTTTGTCGCGCGCATCCTCAACCAGACGGGAAAGCAGGGCTACTACCTCATCTGATCTGGTTACGCTGATGATATTAAAATCCTTTGCGGTCTTGTCTGATGAGCAGCAATGTATGGTGCCCAGTCCGAAGAGTCTCTGACCAAAGCTGCGCTCCAGGGTCATGTCGAGGATACGATAAAGCTTGATGTCATCGATTCTGACATTAAACAAGCCTTTTTTGATGTGGAGTGCCTCCTCATCCAGTGTATATACCGTAAAAGACCAGGGCAGGCCGAAAATCGTACGCTTTCTGTCCCGCCACTTGATCTCCAGGTTTTTTACTGCGGAATTATCCAAAATTACAGACATAGTGTGTCCCTCCTTTTCTTACATTTTGCTTATTCTACTATATAATGATGTCGGGGTCAAAAAGTATTTATCCCGACCTTGATACGCAGCACGCACACGTTGTGTGCTGTAAGTGTATTGCGCTGTGAACGGCGGCGTGTTATACTTCTCTATTAAAGGAGATATTTCCATGAAATTTTATACCATAGAAAACTTAAACCCCGGCATGAGGCTGGCGCGTCCCATCTACAACAAAAAAGGCGTGCTTCTCTACGACAGAGGTCTCATTCTGAATGACCAGACCATAAAGAACATCGGCAATTTCAACCTCATCGGCGTTTTCGTCCTCGACGCGGCAGAGCCCCTGCCCCCGATCTCAGATGAACAGCGGCTCCTTGAGATGCTGCAGACCAAATATCTGTTTACCCTCAGAGACTGCCTCGTCGCTATCTCTAAAGGACGGATGCTTCCGGATTTTTTTGAGATGGTGGCTGAGATCACGGAGAATTACGGCACTGACCATTCCCCCATCCCCTTCACCCAGCTGATACGAGGCACTGAGGACTATATCTACAAGCACTCTGTCTGTACCGCCATCCTCTGCGCCATGATCGCAGGAAAAATGGGGCTTTCCACTGCAAGGATCAGAGATTTGGCGGCAGCCGCGCTGCTTGCGGATTTCGGCTATCTATATCTTCCGAGGCAGGTGACTTCTAAGCCCGAGGATGAGTGGAGCGCTGCCGATACCGTCAGCGTGGAACAGTACAGGCGCAAGGCCTTCGAGCTGATCAAGCCGGATACCAACCCCTATCTGCTCAGCGGCGTGACACTTCAGGTGCTCCGGGAATCTCTTCAGATAAACAGAGTCGAGGATCCCACCCTGGACACCTCCAAGTGGCAGGAGCTGACAAAGGTTCTGATGGTCGCGGACAAATATGACCGCATGACCGCCATGAGCCTGACCCACTCTCCTGAGAGCGCCATAGCCGCCTACCATCACATGAAAGATCAGTCGATCCTCTATGACAAACGGATCGTTCGCGCCTTGGGCGAGGCCATCGAGATTGTGTCTCCCGGCCAGAGCATCAGGCTCAACACAAAAACTCCCGCCATCGTGCTGTACGATGCCGACGACGATCCCGACAGGCCGGTACTGCTCGACCTTGCAACCAATCAGCTCATAGATCTGTCAGAGGCAAAGACCAGAGGTGTTCTTGAGATCGCGGATGTTATGGAATTCATGGATCAGAGATACGATTTCGATGAGGAGACGCTCAAACAGTTCGTTCCGGATCCGGATCTGACCATTGCAGCGGAGAAAATAAGAAAGGGCTTTGCGAAAGCCCGTAAGTGATCATGATTTCTGACTGTTCCGCGCCGCGATGGTGGCGGAAGCAAAATTCTTCAGAGCTTGTCTGATCACCTTTTGTTTTTCGGCGGGGAGTCCTATCCCCGCCTTAAATATTGTAGTGAGAACAGCCAGCTTGTTGTCCGCTATCTCGTTCATGGTAGTGGCGCCCGAGGCCTCAAGCAGATCAAAAAAGGTGGTTATAAAGATACCCTTCTGCTCATTGTCCAGTGATGCCAGCCAGTTCTTTAAGGTCTCATCAAACAGGATGCTTTCGCCCGTCTGTGTGTCAGCCTCCTCGAAGTGATCCCCCAACACAAGCCATGTGTAGGCATTATGCTGAGAGAAGCCGTTGGGAGCAGAACTCTTTATTATCTTCTTTTTTTCGACTGTGGACAAAAAGAGTCCCACCACAGAGGAATCCGGTATTATGGATCTAACCTTCGGCACTATATTTCTATATTCATTCTTCTCTATTATTACATCATTAAAACCCGGTCCGTCATTGGAATAGACAGCTCTCACACGTTCTCTCACGGCGCCGTCGCAGAATGCCGCCGCAAATACAGCCAGATTACCGCCCTTTGAATGAGATCGGAAGAGCGTCGTGTAGGGAAAGAGTGTAG
>CALFUE010000103.1 GCA_937916345.1 uncultured bacterium | reverse complement strand
ATTTTTTTAGCCCTTCCTTCAATTCGCTCGTATAAATATATGTAAGCGCGAAAGGCGCAAGGAGTAATACAAATGACAAACGAAGAAATGACTTTCTCGAGCTTCTTTTTTGTGACAGGCTTTAATATATAGCCGCTGGCGTGAAGAGCCATTGCCTCTCCGGTAAAACTGTCGTAGCCTGTGGTAAAAATGATGTTGCATTTAGGACATCGCTTCACAAGATACTCTGCAGTCTCTATACCATTGTATGGCTCCATCTGCACATCCAGACATGCAATGTGAAAATCTGTGTTCCTTGCAGCTTCCATGGCTTCGTCAGATCTCTCAAAGCAGTATATCCTGTCATCCGGATAAAACTCCTGCATGATATCCCTGACCCCCTCGCGCGCCAGCCTCTCGTCGTCCACTATCAGAATATTCAACATTGATATTTTCCTCCGTAAATACCATCCTTTTAACGGCGCGGGTAGCGCAGATTCGATATCTCGTACTTCATCCGTTCCCACACCACAGGCTTGTAAAGTATCCCGCTGGCTCTTATACTGAAGGCTTCCATATCATATCTGTGATCTGATATGACAAGTATGACATTGACCCTTCCGCTCTCACTGATGCTCCTTGCCAAATTAATGCCCCCCTGTCCGAGGGAATCCATATCCATAAAGACCACATCAGAGTACACCAGCTCGGGATCAGGAGCCGTATGAATCGGATCATCGATCATCCTGATATTTATCCTTGAGTCAGGCAGTATGCTTTTAATCAGTGATTTCTGGCGATTAGATTCTGTTTCATCCTTTCCGACAATTACCATATCCATACTCATTTCTTCCTTTCAATGCCAATAGCCTTCCCATCGAAGAATGTAGTTCCAATGTCTGAAGCCGAGAGAGAAAGCAGCTCATCGGGATAATCCTCCGCAGCTATCCCGGTAAACTTCATATAAGATTTGCTCGCGTAATACAGCTTACCCTCGAAGAGGATGAGAGCCCTGTTGTCCTTTTCCTCACCCAGTGAGATAACGTAGCCTATGTAACCTCTGGGAATGGAATTGACAGGCTTCCCGCCGTTCTTCTTGCGATAGAGGTTCAGGGGCTCTGAGGAGGTATTGATCTTGTAAGTATAGTAAGTTCCGTTCTCTTCCTTCTCCGTCTCTGCATCTGCAGCTGCTTCTTCACCGGCGGCTTCCTCTTCTGCCTCTGCCTCTTCTGCCTCTGCCTCTGTCTCCGCTGCCGCAGCTTCCTCCGCAGCCTTTGTCTCAGCCTCCAGTGTAAGCCGGTCAACCTCTGACTGCAGCGCGTTCCTCTCAAAGATCAGATCGTCATTTTCCGTCTCCGTCCTGCTCAAACTCTCATTCAGCTCTGAAACCTTTGCCGTGAGAATATCAATCTGTTTCTTATAGTCCTCCCCGGTATCCGGTGAGACACTACTTACAGCGGGGGACTCAACCCCCTTTGTCTCTGCATTGATGAACACCGCTCCGGCCGCAGCAGCTCCGGCTATATATAGTACTGTAATAACTGTTTTCCACTTCATAGCGACAACTCCAAATATTTTTTTTAATCGATCCGTCCGGCAGCTTTACTTTCTCACTGCGGGGAAATGCAGGTAGATACCCATGCCTCTGCCGGGTGAGCTCTTTGCGTATATCATGCCGCCGTAGTAATCTACGATAGCCTTTGCCTGGGCCAGTCCCAGACCGTTTCCGCTGACACGGTTGGAACCCTGGAAGTTCAGCTCAAAGATGTGCACGGTCTCGGACTCGTTCAGTCCCTTTCCGTTGTCCTTCATGGCTATGAATATATCCTCATCCAGGTTCGCGATGGTTATCTGCAGCGCGCCGCTTTGCTTCATATACTTGACGGCATTGTCAATAATATCGCGGAACATGGTGCGCAGCATCACAGGCGCCGCGCTGACATACATAGGCTCAGCAGGATCCACTATATTGATCACCACCCCGGCCTCTGCCGCAGCAGCCCTGAAATCATCCGCCGCGCTCTTTATGACTGTGGTAATATCAAGAACCTGCTTTTTGCCGTCATCCCCTTCAGCCTGAGGGAGAATGCCCGCCATGGAAGCCGTATCATCAAGGGAAACCCCGGATTTGCGGGAGGTCTTCAGCGCATCCTTTGCGGTCTCAGCCTCGGCTATGGCCTGATTTGCTTTTGCAGTCGCCTCTGCCAGGTTCTTTTTTTCATGCTCCAGCAATATGTTCAGATCGGAGATCTCCTTGTCCTTTGACTTTATGGTGCTGTTAAAGTCATTGATCTCCATCTTGTAGCCTTCCAGCCTTCCCTCCAGAGCGGTGATCATGTCGTCCTCTATCTCGGGCTTGCCGTTTTGACCTGTCCCGGTCCTTCCTCCAATTGCCCACAGCGGAAGAACCGCTGCCAGCGTAAAGGCGATCAGTGAAGGCATGCTCATCCTCATTGCAAACAGGACAAATCCTACAGCTAAACACAACGCGCTGACGATTATGATGGTCCTCCTGCTCTTCTCAAGCTTGTTCCAGCTCATTACTGAATCCTCCTCTAATTACTGTAAATATGCTCTGTTCCTTTTTTACCATTTAGGTCGTTCACCGCGCATGATATAACATCTGTAGATGTTGTTTCCCACCTTTGCCTGTACATAAGGATATATTCCCCACAGTCCCTTCGGCTCGGTAAACTCTATCGTGACGCTGTCAGCCGTCTTCTTCACGATTTCCACTCCGCCGTAAACCACTCTGTCATTGGCGGACTTCGCGAGAGACCAGGTCGCCTGGGATGCATTCTTCAGCTTTATGGTGGCTTTTTCTCCCTTCACATACTCCACATACTCCGTGGAGAGCATTGGCGCTTTGGAATTTTCGGCGTAGGTTTCCATATCCTCCTTTAAGGCCGAGAGAGTGCCCATATACACAGACTTGTGGAGCTTCATCTTGTAGTCGTAGATCTCCCAGCAGTACCGTATCTTACTATTTATGAGCCTGTAGGCAATACGCATCTGGTAATCCTTGTTCTTGTTCACCATGTCATAGATACAATTTTCAGTACCTATGTAATACTGCATATGCACGCCCGTAAACCATCCCTTGTCCCGGGCGGCTTTTGCCAGCAGCTCATGCGTACTGTCCCCCAGTACGATATCATCCTGGTTCGCCTCCATAGTAGTCCTGGTCATGACTTCCGACTCATCCTGCTTGTACCTTTTGCCTCCGACAGTTATACCAAGCAGCGTCGTCATATAATAAGGTCTCACCGTGTACTCATATTCCACGCCGCCCTCCAGATTCGTGATGTCCACGTAATCCTTACCGGTCTCAAGGGGAATATCCAGAGTAGTCCACTTGGCGTTCTTTTCCTCCTTTGACCTGTATTTAATATCAATACCGGCAGGCAGCCCTCCATCACCCCCCGATGAACTCTTTGCGGAGCCGGTGGGTTTGTCCTTGTCGATGCGGTACAGCCTGCCGTTCGGATCATCCTCCGCGGTCCATCTGATTCTTATGCCATTTACCATGGAAAAAGCACAAATGTCAGATATACCGGTATCCTCTACCTCGGGAGAAAATACCCATTTCATTGAATCACCTTCACTCAGGGACCAGCTGCAGATATTGGCATTGTATACCGCAGCTCCTCCTGAAATATCCAGGTAGCTGCCATTAACCTTGGAGCGGATATAATATGAACCGCCTCCCGTATCCTCAATTATCCACCGCTGGTAGTCGCTGCTGTTGTCGCTGTAAAGCTGCACGTTTTGAGAATAGTATACAGCTTTGTTTCCACCATACAGATCCAGACACAGAGATGGCGTCTGCTTCAAGGATATCTTGTAGGTGCCGTCGTTCATGTATTTCACTGAAAACCTTGAAAAATTATTTAAGGTATCGGAATTGAGATAAGAGAGCCGGACATCGTTATTCACAAACTGCTGCAGACCATAGGCAGAGTCCAATGAACTCATGACCATATAATCCCCGTCCGGCACGGTCTGTTCTCCGGTTATGGAATTTCTTGATTCGAATTTCCACTTTTGATTATCTCCGCCGTGAAAAGTCCACAGGCTGATATTCGCATTGTTCACCGCCCCACCGTTCAAATCAAGGCAGTAATTCAAAGAACTTTTAGACTTGATATAGTAGTATCCGTCTCCGGCATCCTCTATCTTCCAGCGCTGCGCATTTGTGCCATTGTCGCTAAAGAGCCTTATATTTGTTCCATTATTCGTTTTATTATCAGCAAGATCCAATGAGGTATCGGCTTCCTTTGGCCATATCCTGTAATATCCGTCCGACTGAAGCTTTATGCCAAATACACGAACATCCGAATCCGAGGCATTATACAGCTGTACATTTGTGCCACTACTCGTGGAATTCCCTGACAGATCCAGTCCGTAACCAGTGTCCATCGCAGTCATTATGGTATAGTATCCGTCAGCGAGAGGCTGCTCCGCCGCGCGAGCCTCCATTACCGGCATATATCCTGTTACCAGCGCGATCGAAAGGACCGCTGCGAGCATTCTTTTTATTTTCATGGCAGTCACACCTCCTCACTCAAATTCATCAGACCAATGCATTTTTCCTCTAACATCACAGCGACTCCGTGAAACTTTTCAAGTCGAATTCTCCGCGGGACAGACCAAGGAGGATATCCATATAATTCCCTGCGATCTCCACGGCGTTGCCGCTGATTATGTTTATCTGTCTATAGAGCTCCTGAGCATCCATATCCACAGACATAGGCATACTCAGACGATAGCTCAGATGACGGTGAGCGTGATCCACGGCAAAGCAGCCGCAGGGCAGTGTATAATTAATATATGATACTGCCTCATACACATCCGCCAGATATTCTCCGGAGAGCCCATCTGTCAAAGTGAGTGCCGCCGTAAAGTGCTGGACCAGATCTCCGCTGCCTGCCAGCGGGCGAAAGAAAAATTCCCCCAGCGCATCATTGCTGTCGAGCCCAATCTCATCGAATCTGACCGTCAATACCTCCGGCTGCTCCTCCGAGACCTGAGGCTTTAACCTCGCGTCAAAGTCGTCCTCCGTCAGCTCGCCGCACATCCTTGTCAGGAGCTCATGCCGCAGTTCCTCAAGCTTTACCTTGTCCATATGATCATTCCTCTGACTTAAGTCGGTAGTGTCTGTCAACGAGCAGACTTCCATGCAGCCCGTAACCTCTGCATTTTTGTATGCTATCCGCAGTCGTATGGGCGCCGTCATAATGCATTACGGTTTTCTAGCGAAAAAGAGGGCCTTTGCCGCCCTCCGTTAAAGATGATGATCTGGTGTGTTGTCCTCAAAGGGTATCTCATTCGAGATTATCCGGACCGGGTCGTTAGGGCTTGTGCTTTGGTTTAGGGATTAGGATTAGGATTAGGGTTAGGATTGGGATTAGGCAAAGGTCCTAATTCGCCAAGAGCGGCCTGAAGCGCCAAATAACGAAGTCTCACCATATCTGCCTGATCCTTCATCTCCTGTGTCAGCTCACCATCCTCGCCTATACCTCCAAAAGCTCTCCCAAGCTTTGTCCAGACCTCGTTGTCCGGATCCGAAAGCCCTGCCTGCTCCGTAGCTACGCCTCCCACATATTTCATATAGTTTACATCGGAAAGGGAATCGTTTCCGAAGGCTCCCCTGATCTTCGCTACCATCTCCCCGGCGTCTCCCTGGGCATTCGTATTAAAGGTCGGTACAGATGTGGGAAAGGCCTTCTCAAACACAGCCTTGTATTCTTCACCTTCTGCCTCATCATCCCGAACGGTTGTCACATAATAAATGAATGAAGGCAGCTCAGTCTGACCCGTCATCAGATAGAACATAGCGCTTATCTTTGCCTTCTGCGAACGGATCCTTAAATTGTCATCATCAACCTCATTTATCTTGAGGCTCGACATAGTTTTGAAACCCGCCGCCGATGTCGCAAATGCCTCAGGGTGTTCACTGCGCATCAACGTATAATTCGAATATAAATTAACGGGATCGATTATCTCCTTGTCTTCATTTGATCTGCCGAGATTCATTACATCGCCAACCGAGAAGAAATTGTTCATGCCCGTCTGGTTGGATGCCACCGCCTGATCGGCTGCTATCCTGACGGCTATCTCCTTCGCCATGGTTTCAACCTCTTCGTTGTTCTTCTTTGAACGCTCCTCCAGGAGCAGGTCTCTCACCATGTTATGAGCGCCCAAATTAATAGTAGAAGAATTACCTCTGTCTGCCATCTCAATGAGCACCCGGATATTATCTCTGAGTTTTTCCCTGTTGGTTGTAAACTGCCTCTGCTGATCCTCCATCTGAAGCTCTGCCGCTCTTACAACGGCGCGGCGTTGTTTCCCCGCCTGTGTCCAGGGCGTGGTATTTTGATCTCTCTCATCAAGATAATTATTGGCAGCGACCCGGAATGCCATCATCTTTTCATTGACCTGAGCCATGGCATCGGCATACACTTCATCAACCGCAGCATTTATTGCATTTTCATCCTCGCCCGCCCCCGGTGCTCTCTTCGCCTGGGCGTAGGCCACGATCCTGACTTTGATGCCGACCTCGTCCAGATAATCATCCAGTGCAGTTATCACAGGCGCCATATATTTACTGTTTGAAGATCTGCCGCTCCTTGCAAGTATGCTCTTCAGCTGAGGGAAAATATCAGTTCCCTCGGAGATCTCGGAGACATCTCTCTGAGCTCCCGTGACCTCATACTTCGCGGCACTGCCCAAAATGTCGTAGGCAGTTGTGATACCTTCCAGGTCATCCGACACATTCGCCTGATCGTCATCTATGGCGCTGCCTACCTTTGATTTGGCATTAGTACTGCGGTACAGTTCATCAAGTAAATTCAGATCTTCACTATAATCACCCATTTCAAACCTCACTTACCCACATGTTACTATAAACTACCCATTAACCCTACCATTTGTATATGTACTCTTCCTACACATTCAAATGTTAAGCGTCTCCCGAAACAGTTGCTGTTCGCAGCTGTTTCGGCTGCGAACAGTCACCTTAAACAATCACTAATCGTACAAATACATCACATATTTTCCGAACTCGGGAGGATCGATAATGCGGCCGATCTTTACGAATTCGTATCTCATCGCGCGAATGATATGAGCAGCGGATACAGGCACTCCCTCCGCCCCTGCCATGTAGCCCGCAGACATAAGGATTGCCTTTATATTCGCACCGGACAGCTCAAATTTCTGAGCGAAAAATCCAAAATCAATACCGTCTTCCATGGGTACGGAATCCGGAAGAGTATTTTTCCACAGTCTCTCTCTTGTAGCCGCATCAGGGGCGTCAAACCTGGCGACATAGGTGATACGCCTGACGAAGGCATTGTCGAAATTGTGGTAAAGATTGGTGGCGAGAAGCGTCATCCCGGGGTATTCCTCGATTTTTTGAAGGAGGAACGCCGTCTGCGCATTTGCGTGCCTGTCATGTGAATCCGACACATCCGTCCTCTTCGCAAACAGGGAATCGGCCTCATCAAAAAACAGTATACAGTCGGATTTTTGAGCTTCCTTAAAAATCCTGCCGAGATTTTTCTCGGTCTCGCCTATGTATTTTGAGAATATCTGCGATACATCCACCCTGTACAGCGGAAGAGACAACTCGCTTGATATAACCCGGGCAGCCATGGTCTTTCCGGTACCGGGAGGTCCGTACATAAGTACGGAAACGCCATTGCCGTAGGCATTCCTGTCCGCAATGCCATAGACCTCGTCTATCCGGGAGCGCAGGCGGAAACGATTGCAGGCAGTCATAAGGATCTTGCGCTCCTTGTCATCCATCTCTATGTCATCCCAGGTGTAAGCCGCCGGGATAAATGTAGCCAACTCTCCGAAATCGGACTCGTTGCGGCGGAATATAACAGGAAGAAGGACATCCCTGGTAAGCACACGTTCCTTCCCCGAGAGCGTCTGCAGAGCTGCTCTCCTCACCACTGTCCTGATCATACCATAAGAAAAGCTGTATCTGTCCGCCATATCATACAGATCCAGATCCTCTCCCGCGGTCAGCCCCGTCTCCTTCAGGAAAAAATTCCATATATCGTATCTCACCTTTCTGTTGGGAACCGCCAGCGGAAATACCAGCGGCGCGTACTGATCGGGTATCATATTCTCAGGCATCTTCTCGGCGCCAAATAAGAACACCACTCCCTCCGGCAGATATTTTCTGACTATCCGCATGAGACGGAGGATCTTTTTTCTGTGCTCGTCACGGCGGAGCGTCCCTGCCTCACCGACATTTTTGAAGTCGTCTGTCCTGTCCGACCCGATCCTTATCACCACAAAGCCGGGATAAAGCTTTGCTATTATGAGCTTTTGTATGAATTCCTCCCGTACCTTTTCTTCCTCTTCACTGTCTGCCTCGTCCAGAAGATACATGGGAACATTTCTTTTGCCGGCGGCACAGGAAAGCAGATGCAGAACATCCTCCCCGTCTCTCGCCTCGATATATACCTGCATAGGAGCCGCCGTCTCTACAGACATAGACGCGATCCTTTTTTCTTCATCATCAAAAAATACGGGTGAGACAGACCTCTCCTTGAACGCATTGCTGTCTCTGGAAATTTCCCCGTCCCCGAAAATATAATCCCTCATGGTTGAATAGAGCCTCAGAGTCCTGAAATAGATCATCTCAGGCACACTGCCGTTCTCGTCGGGTCTGAAGAAAAACGCGTTCATCTTGTCGGAATCGTAAGATTCCTCCGCATCCTCACCATATATAGCCTCATACATAACAATCAGGGCTCCGTAGGTCGCCGTGTGACCGGATTTGTTTTGAACCAAAAAACCCAGCATACGTCCGTAGGTAGGGCTCTCCTCACAGGCTGCGGACATCATCAGGGCAAATTCCTCGAAATGAGACAGGTTGAAGTTCTTAACAAGCTCCCTGAAGGGGAGAAAAACATCATCACCCGTCAGCTCCTGACGGTTCCTGATATATGAGAAGGCTTTCTCAACAACCCCGATGGTCTCGTCATCGAGCATATCTATACCGCGCTCCTCAGGCTCCTGCTCGTAGATTATCTCTATCTGTTCCGGAGTCATCGGCACACCACGGTGGAATACGAGCCCCTGCTCGTGCTCCATTATCACATCCATGAAATTCTCAAGAATAATATCAAAAAGCCTGAATCTGTCCTTCAGCTCCTCTCTCCCGTTCGCATAGGGTCGGATACCATTCTCTTCATCACCGAAATATTGTTCAAAGGAATATCTCATGGATGTCTCTCCTTAAAAAAGATCGTTTCTATGCAAGTCCGACCTGCTCAGCGTAGGGTTCGAAATCTGCCCTGGTAAATACCTTTCCTACCTTTACAAACTCATACTTGATAGCCATGAGATAGTGGCGCATACACACCTTGCCTCCGGCAGTGGGATCCTCCGCTGCAAGAAAGGCGGCGTTCAGCACACAGTTCTTAATATTACCACCTGCAAACTCATATTTCTCGGCGATAAATCTGAAATCCACATCCTCGTCAAGGGGCGTGGTCTTCGGAACCGTAGTCTTCCAGAGCATCTCGCGGGTATCCGCATTGGGGAACTGGAACTCTACGATATATTTCATACGACGGAAGAAAGCGGGGTCGATATTGTGCTTGTAGTTTGTCGCCAGCACGCAGACACCGTCGTAAGCCTCCATCTCCTGAAGCAGGAGGGCCGTCTTGTTGTTGGCGGAAGCCTGATTGCTGCCCCCGTCGTCGGCACGCTTTGCGAAAATGGTATCGCACTCATCGAAGAACAACACGACATTACACTTTTTCGCCTCGCGAAATATCATTGAAAGAGACTTCTCAGTCTCACCTACATACTTATCCACAACCTTTGAAATGTCCACGCGGTAGAGCTCCAGATTCAGCTCATGCGCAAGCACCTGTGCCATCATGGATTTACCGGTACCGGGAGCACCGAAGAGCAGCACCGTAAGACCTCGGCCGTAGGGGTATTTCTTCATATAGTTCCAGTCCTCGTAAATCTGCTTCTTGTTGTTCATCTGCTCTATGGCGTGACCTATGGTCTCTCGCTGGTCCGGATTCATGACGATATCCTCGAAACCGAACTTTGCCTCAACTCTTGTGGCCTTCTGGGAAAGCTATCCCCAGGCTGAACGGATTCTGACCATGGTGCGGTCAGCGCTGAACGAATTCTGACCATGGTGCGGTCAGCGCTCAACGAATTCTTCTACTATCCTGGTAATATCCTGGATCACAAAAGCCGGAATTTCGACCCTGCCGGAGCTTTTTACGAGGACACCGGTTATTGCGCCTATGCGATCGGAGAGGGCATGACTTTTCGTTTTGCTTTTCAAAATCGCTTTGGCGCTTCTCGGGAACCCTATGATGATTTGATCCGCAAGGCGCTGGATTATATACTCGTCAGCCAATGCGATGCTATGGACGAATATCTGGCAGCCAATCTTGGCGACTGCGGAACAGATCGTCTGGAAAGAACCATGAAAATGGCGCTGCTGCTGGGCGATGGACGAAATGAGATAAAGCATTTTTTGAGAAGTGGCAGCCGGGATTTCCTGGATTGGCTGTATGGTGATTGCTTTGCGGAGGATTGCGTCGGATATATTCCGCGTGTCCAGGACGCATGTTTCCCGGAGGTCGGGCTTGCGTTCTATCATGTTTTTCCAGATACAGCAAACACCTTGCTGGCAATCAAATGCGGCATGACGTGGAATCATGCCCATGCCGATGCCGGATCGTTCCTGCTGATCCACCGGGGGGGAACATATGTTATTGGATTCGGGCTCCTGTTATTATGCGCTGCCGGAATACATCGACTATTATTGCCAAAGCCGGGCGCACAATGTGATTCTTTACAACGGGAAAGGCCAGGAAGTAGATGATCTGTATTATGGCGTCACGCATCCCGGCAGACTGGATGACGATTTTCGGGCGGATTGG
>CALFUE010000102.1 GCA_937916345.1 uncultured bacterium | reverse complement strand
GGAGGTCTCTGCCGCTTTTCCGGCGGCCACTGTCTCAATGGCGGCCTTGTTGATCGCAGCCTTGGCTGCAGCCAGGGCACAGCCGGGCTTTTTCATCAGCTGCTGCGCAACCTCCACCGCCTTGGCGTAGATGGCATCATACTCAGCCTTTGCAGCCTCGGCCTCGGTGGCCTTCTGGGCAGCCTTCAGCGCGTCAAGGTTGGACTCCCCAGCCTTCTTCGCGGCCTTGAAGGCATCCTTGGCCCCTTTGGCTGCCTCGTTCAGGGCCAGATCGCCCTCCACATACCAGTTCAAAAGGCCCAGGTCATAGGCCTGCTTGCCGGGAATCATCTCGGTGAGCATAACCAACTGCTTGGCTTTTGCCGGACCGACAATGGCGGTCGCACGGGCGCAGCCGTTGGCGCCGGGGATGATGCCGAGTCCGCACTCAGGCTGACCGAAGGTGGCATTCTCGGAAGCGATCCTGATATCGCAGCTCATTGCGATCTCGCAGCCTCCGCCGAGAGCGAAGCCGTTTACTGCGGCTATTGTCACCTGGCGCATATTCTGCAGCTTGAAGAAGGGAACAGAAGCTCTCATACCGAAGGCTTTTGCCTCTGCCGCGGTAAAGTTTACCATCTCGGAGATGTCTGCACCGGCAACGAAGGACTTGAACTCATTGCCCTTCTTGTCCGGTCCGCCGGTGAGGATCAGAACCTTTACAGAGTCATCCTTCTCGATCTCGTCGAGAACCTCTGTCAGTTCCTGCAGTGTGGCGCTGTTTAATGCGTTCAGCGCAGCAGGTCTCGCGATCTTTAATACCGCGATGGCGCTTTCTTTTGTCAGTTCCAGATTTTCCATGATTTTCTTCTCCTTTTCGTTTTTTATCTTAAAAGCTCTGTAAGCTCTCTCAACGCGTCATTTTTAATCACCGGCTTCATGTGCTCCTTCACATAACTCAAACGGATGTCATCCTCGCTGAGGGCAGTCATGTACTCTATGGCTCCGGTGATGAAGTCTGCCATGCGTACACCGCTCTCACCCGCGCTCGCAATGAGATAATAGCCTCTCTCATGAGGATTTTTGTAGAGGGAGCACTCCGGCATGCAGCTCTTGGGAAGTCTCTCCACAAAGGCCATCAGATCATCCATACTCTCCACATAGAAGAGATAGGATGTCTCTTTAGATTCCTCCGCAGGCTTTTCCTGCAGCACAGGCAGTGCTGCTGTCTCCGTCCTTATCTTTTCCACGGCGTTTCTCAATGCCTCCAAAAATTCTGCGATACCCATGTCCTGATGCTCCGAAAATGTCAGAGCGACAGTCCCCTCCGAGAGCGCTGCCACCTGGATGGACATAGGTCCTCCATAAACCTTGAAATCAACCTCCTCCTGAGCTAAAGTCACTACCTTGCGGATAAACTCCTCGCATCTGCCGTCACTGTTCATAAAATCACTGACCGTCAGCCCGTTTGCCGCCAACTCCTCAGAGGAGATAAAACATCTCACTGTATCTGCGCTTATCCTCTTAAATTTCATAGTCCACCTCCTATGTATACATCTAATACATGGTAGATTTCCTCTCTTCCTGCCTTTGTCTCCGCCGAGAAAGGTATGATATCCCTTCTGTCGATGACAAGTGTTTCTGCGATAGTCTTTATTGCCTTCGGAACCCGGGAACGCTTCAGCTTGTCCAGCTTTGTGGCTATGACTATGGGGGAATACCCCTTCGCCCTGATCCAGGAGAGCATATTTATGTCATTCTCACCGGGAGCGTGTCTGATATCCACCAGCAAAAAAACTGTCTGAAGTGCTTTACTTTTTTCGAGATAATTGTCGATCATCTTTGCCCATCGCTTCTTCTCGCTCTCAGGAACAGCCGCGTAGCCGTATCCCGGCAGATCCACAAAATATATCTCGCTGTTGATATTGTAGAAATTGATAGTCTGAGTCTTGCCCGGCTTTGAACTGATGCGGGCAAGGGATTTCCTGTTCATCAAAGCGTTTATCAATGAGGACTTGCCCACATTTGATTTTCCCGCGAAGGCCACCTCAGGCAGCTTATTGTCCGGAACCTTGCTGGCAGGACCTATGACCGTCTCTAATTCTACATTTCTAATTACCATTGATCAGCTCACTTTTGGCTTTTCTTTCCCCTCCACCGCGGCCTTTGTGACGACACAGGACTTGAGCCTCGGATTTGATGGGATAGTGTACATCGTCTCCATCATGGTCCGCTCCATTATAGCGCGCAGACCTCTGGCTCCGGTCTTTTGATCGATCGCGCGATCCGCGATGGCCTCTATGGCATCATCCTCAAAGGAGAGGTCGACACCATCTATTTCAAACAGCTTTTTGTACTGCTTTACCAGAGAATTTTTCGGCTCCTTGATAATGCGGACCAACGCATGGCGATCCAGCAAATCCAGAGATACAACCACCGGCAGTCTTCCGACAAACTCAGGGATCAGTCCGAATTTGGTGAGATCCTGAGGACTGACATCCTTGAAGGATTCTCCCTCATTGCGGTCGCTCTTTGAATTTACGATAGCTCCGAAACCGATAGACGACTTATCCAGCCTGTCTTCTATGATCTTTTCAAGACCGTCAAAGGCTCCGCCGCAGATAAACAGGATGTTGGTCGTGTCTATCTGTATCAGCTCCTGCTGGGGGTGCTTTCTGCCGCCCTGGGGCGGAACAGAGGCATTCGTGCCCTCCAGGATCTTTAAAAGCGCCTGCTGAACTCCCTCGCCGGACACATCCCTGGTTATGGAGACATTCTCACCCTTTTTGGTGATCTTGTCCACCTCATCTATATATATTATACCACATTCTGCCTTTGAAATGTCATAATCCGCAGCCTGAATGAGCTTTAAAAGGATATTTTCCACATCCTCTCCCACATAGCCTGCCTCGGTCAGCGTAGTGGCATCTGCTATGGCGAAGGGTACATTCAGTATCCTGGCCAGCGTCTGCGCTAACAGCGTCTTTCCGCAGCCCGTAGGACCCAGCAACAGCACATTGCTCTTCTGCAGCTCCACCTCCATATCGATGTCGGAGGTGATGCGCTTGTAGTGGTTGTACACAGCCACGGAAAGCACCTTTTTTGCTTCCTCCTGTCCTATGACATAATCGTCCAGAAACTCCTTTATCTTTTCAGGGGGCATCAGGTTGATCTCGAAGGGCTCCGGCTTGAGATGCGAATTAACATTACCGCTCATCTGAAACGCCTGCGGATCCCCCAGCGTCCCATTATCTATCTCATCCAAGAGATCCTCCTCTATTATCTCATTGCACAGGTCTATGCATTCATCGCAAATATAGGCTCCCCCCGGTCCGGAGATAAGCTTTCTGACCTGATTCTGTGATTTACCGCAAAATGAACATTTCACCTGCTTTGTGTTTTTGCCTGCCACGATCTACTCCTTGTGTGCCTCAGTCTTTTTTCTCATCCAATACATGGTTCTCGATGATGCGATCCACAAGACCGTACTCAAGAGCCTCCTCAGCGCTCATATAGTTGTCACGCTCGGTGTCGGCCGCAACCTTTTCGAAGGGCTGTCCTGTATTTGCAGCCAGCATGCGGTTCAGCTTTTCCTTTACCTTCAGAATATTCTCGGCAACTATCTGGATCTCCGTAGCCTGTCCCTTAGCTCCGCCACTGGGCTGATGTATCATTATCTCCGAGTTCGGAAGCGCGAATCTTTTGCCTTTTGCGCCGCCCGAGAGCAGGAACGCTCCCATTGATGCTGCGAGTCCCACGCAGATGGTCGATACATCACACTTAATGTACTGCATCGTGTCGTATATAGCCATTCCGGCGGTAACCGAGCCTCCCGGCGAATTGATATACAGATGGATATCCTTTCCGGGATCCTTTGACTCCAGAAACAGCAGCTCCGCAACGATTATAGATGCTGAGGCATCAGTTACCTCCTCACCCAGGAATATAATTCTCTCCTCAAGCAGTCTCGAATAAATATCGTAGCTTCTCTCACCACGACTGGTCTGTTCAATGACATAAGGTACAAGACTCATATTATTCCTCCTCTTTCTTCTTGGCAGTTTTCTTTTCTTTTGTTATCTTAGCCTTCTCTACGAGATACTTCATGGCCTTTCTCTTTGACACATCCTCTTTTATACGGTTAAGCTCCTTCCCGGACATATTCTCCTTGATCTTTGAAGCGTCGGCTCCCATGTAATAGCTGTTTACTGTCTCATAGATCTCCTCGTCTATCTCTGCGTCTGTAATCTCAAATTTCTGCTCAGCTGCAATAGCCTCAAGTACCAGTGAACCCCGGATGCTGGCTAATGCCTGATCCCTCATCTGCTCCCTCAGTCTCTCCTCATTGACGCCGGACATAGTGAAGTACTGATCAATACTCATGCCCTGCATTGAGAGCCTGGTTGCGAAATCGTCGATCATGCCGTCTATCTGATATTCAATCATCGGATCCGGTATTTCCATCTCTGAGGCCTCGACTGCCTGCTTTACAGCCTCCTCCTCATAGATGGACTCGGCTTCTTTTTTCTTTTTTTCAGTGAGTTCTTTCTTTATGCCCTCTCTGTACTCATCCACGGTCTCGAACTCCGAGATGTCGGATACATACTCATCGTTCAGCTCGGGGATATCCTTTGCCTTTATGGCATTAATCTTTACCTTGAAGGTGGCGGGCTTTCCTGCCAGCTCAGGCGCATGGTACTCCGCGGGGAAAGTAACATTGACATCTATCTCTTCTCCCACGCTGTGTCCGATGAGCTGCTCCTCGAAATTGTCAATGAAGCTGTGAGATCCGATAACGAGCGAGTGGTTCTCGCCCTTTCCCCCCGGAAATGCGGCTCCGTCCGAGAAGCCTTCAAAATCAATGACAGCAGTGTCCTTGTCCTGAACAGGTCTGTCTGTGACTTCGACCGTACGTGAATTGATGTTCAGCTGTCTGTCTATCTCAGCCTGCACATCGGATTCTGTGACTGTCGTATCGTGCCCGGTGATCTCCAAGCCTTCGTATTTGCCCAGCTTTACAACGGGCTTTACAGCCACAAGAGCCGTAAATACGAAATTCTCGTCCTTTCCGATATTTGTGACCTCTATCTGCGGACGGGAAACTATGTCAAGTCCGCTCTCTTCCGCAGCCTGCGGGTAATTGCCGTTTATGGCATATCTTGTGGCATTGTCGTAAAAAATCTCCGGTCCATACATCTTTTCGATGAGATTTCTGGGTGCCTTCCCCTTGCGGAAGCCCGGGATGGAAACCCTGTTCTTCATGTCCTGGTATGCTTTTTGAATGCATTTCTCAAATTCAGCTGCCTCCACCTCGACGGTGAGCTTTGCCATGTTTTTTTCTAACTTCTCGACGCTAACACTCATTTTCTCTCTCCTGTTTATTACTTTATAGCACAATAACACATGCTGTGCTATTCTATCACAGATTTTTTTAAATAGCTACTGTTTTTTTGAATTTTGGGATTTTTTGAGATTTTACCTTAGAAAAATCGGAGCGACAGGATTTGAACCTGCGACCTCTCGGCCCCCAGCCGAGCGCGCTACCAAGCTACGCCACGCTCCGTAAGACAAGCGGGCATTTTAAGCCCGCTTGCTAAACATATCATATATGGCAACACTATGTCAAGAGAAATTTCAACCTTTTACGGCTCCTGCTACCATACCCTTGATGATCTGCTTTGAAAATACGAAGTAGAGAATCACTACCGGCGCCATGGTTATGAGCATTGCTGCCATCATCTTCGGATAGTCGCTGGTGAACTGTCCCGTGAAGTTTTTCAGAGCCAGCGGAACCGTGGTGATGTCCTTGTTGTTTGAAATCAATACCAAAGCGAAGGAGAACTCATTCCAGCAGCTGAATACATTGATTATCGCTACCGTCACGAGTATCGGCTTACAGATCGGCAGGATTATTGAGAACATCGTGCGGGAGAAGCCGCTGCCGTCGATGGCCGCAGCCTCCTCCAACGCGGAAGGTATACCCTTCACATACCCCTCCACCAAAAACAGTGACACAGGCAGATTGAAGGCCACATACGGGAACAGCAGTGTGTACCACTGGTTTGCCATTCCTGCTCCGTTAAAGATGACATAGATCGGAACCAGAAGTGAATGGATGGGGATCAGCATTCCCATCAAAAACATCACATACAGCGGTCTGTTGAGCTTAAAATTGACTCTCGCCAGGATATAGCCCACTATGAAGGAAAACAGCACTATGAGGGCAACAGAAAGGACTGTGGTCCTCACACTGTTAAACATGGCCTTGATCAGGTCTGCGTCCTTGTCGGCAAACACGCTGAAATAGTTGTCCAGCGACGGCATTGACGGGAGGCTCACTACATCCGCATTGAACTCTGCCTTTTTCTTCAGTGAAGAATAGAGCATCCAGATCAGCGGGAACATACAGGTCAGGGAGAATATCCACAGAAGGATGTTCAATATTGCTCCGCCGAAACCTCTGGCGATCTTTTGCCTGGTATCGATCTTTTTTGTACGACTCATCTCTGCCATAGTTTTCACCCCCTTCCCTTCATTTCAGCCATGCGCGCCTTGTAAGCAGCACGGGCCTGTTTGTCCTGTATCTTTTTTGCCTTTGCCTCGGCGCGATCGTATTTGTCGACCATGAAGTAGTTCAGGAGGAACTGAGAGCCTCCGATCACTGCCAGAGACAGTACGAATATACCGACGGATATGGTAGAACCGTATCCGAGATTACTCTGCTCAAATGATACCTTGTATCCGTAGAGGGCCATAACCATGGAATCGTATCCGGGACCACCCTCTGTCATAGCATAAATGTTGTCGAATGCTTTCATATTTCCTGCGATACACAGCGTCATACATACGAGGAGTGTGTTCCTAATCAGAGGAAGCACCACATAACGCGCACGCTTGAAACCGCTGGCTCCGTCGATCTCCGCAGACTCCAGTACCTCTGTGTCGATGGAGGAAACAGCGGAAAGGATGATAACCATGTAATATCCGATGTACTGCCAGATCAATGGTATAGCAAGTATCAGCATGATTGGTGCGGCAGAATTGTCCAGCCAGATGGGAGCATTCTTTGCAGAACTGTATTTTCCAAGCTGAACCAACGCCCAGTTGATGAGTCCGCGCCTCTGATCATAGATCATGGACCAGATAAATCCCACGCAGAGAGCGGAGATTGTGCTGGGGAAAAAGCCGAAGGTACGGTGAATACCCTTAAGCTTGACCAGCTTTGAGTTGATGAGCATGACCAGAATGAAGGCGATGCCTATCTGTCCGATGATACATGCCACTACGAGAAAGATATTGTTTCCGAAGGAAAGCCAGAAGACATTGTCATGGAAAAGGTCTATATAATTCTGAATTCCGTTGAAGGTTTTTGTGGGACCACCCTTCCAGTTTGTGAAGCTGTAGATAAGAGCAGCGACCAATGGAACGAAAACCGTAAACACAAACAGTACTACCGGGACGATCAAATATGCGAAGATCACACTTCTCTTAGGTTTAATGGATTGTAACATATTTACCCCCTTTGCATTTGATTAATATCCTAACGAAAAAGGGGAGCTGACACGCTCCCCTTATAGAAGATCGATTAGCCTGCAAGATATGCCTCATAAGCAGCCTGTGTATCAGCTGCTACAGTAGCAGGATCCTTTGAGCCGTTTGTCATCTCCTGCATCTCGGTGTTGAGTACTGACCATACAGAACCATCTACATATGAATCGTAGATCTCGCAGCCCTTGTTGTCTACATAAGAGAAGTTGTAGAAATCAACTGTCTGCTGATCGAATGCTGAAAGGTCAACGTCTGCTGAGCAGAAGCCGCCGAGTGCGTAGTTTGCTCCAACATAGGTGGCGAATGCGGGACCTGTCAGATACTGAGCGAGGTCAACGCATGCCGCAAGCTTGTCGGGATCGCTGGCAACCTTTGAGCTGATAGCCACACCATATCCAAGACCTATGTTCTGGAAGTTGTCTGTGTAAGTGCCGTCAGCAACCTTGGGAAGAACCGCAACCTTCATGTTTGCGAACTTGTCGGGATCATTTGTCTTGAGGTTGTCATAGATGTAAGACCAATCCCAGTTACCGCCGATGAATGCAGCTGCATCGCCTGCGATGAAGTACTCCCTGGCATCCTCATTTGTTACTGAGTTAAAGTTGCTGTTGAAGATCGATGTATCCTTGAACAGTCTCTGTGTCTCTGTAAGAGCTGCTACGAAAGCATCGTCTGTGAACTTTGAATTTCCGCCGCCTGCGATAATGTCTGCATACCAGTCTGTACCAGTGTACTGATAAGCCAGGCATGAGATGAAGTCTGAATTCATCTGCCACTGTCCGCCGTTACCGAACGCGATTGTATCAACATCTGCATACTGATCAGATGAAGCGAAAGCTGCTGCAGCTGCCTCAACATCTGCCCATGTTGTCGGGAATGCGTCATATCCTATGTCGCTCCACATCTGTGAATCATAGATAACTACACAACATGTACCACCTGTAAGAGCAGGGAATGCATAGTACTTTCCGCCTGTGGTAAAGGGTACGAGGTAATCCATATTGTATGCTGACGCATAGGGAGAACCTGTAATGTACTCGGAAAGGTCGAGGATCAGTCCCTGGTTTGACCAGCTGATGGTATTCATACCCTGAAGCAGAAATACATCGGGAAGGTCGTCTGCTGCTGCCTTTGTAGCTATCTGAGTCTTGTAATCATCGTTTGCGAGGATATCCTGCTTTAATGTGATGTCAGGATTTGCCTCCTCCCACTGAGCGATGGCTGTACGGAATGCGTCTGCACCACCGTTCTTTCCTGCAACTTCCTCTGAAGTAGAGAAGTGCATGAAGTTGATCTCACCTGCGTAAGAATTTACTGTAGCTGCCGTGTCAGCATCGGCTGCTGCAGTTGTGTCTGCTGATGAGTCAGCAGATGTCTCTGTGCTCGCGCTGCTGTCTGTGCTGCTGTCTGCGCTGCTGCCTGATGATGAATCATTGCTTGAGCTGCCGCACCCAACAGCGAGTGTCGCTGCCATTACTGCTGAGAGCATGACGCTAACTACTTTTCTTTTCATTTTTTTCTCCTCCTTTTTGTGAAATTGGCACAAGCTGCCACTTAAACAAAAAATATTATATTCTTTAATATTCTTAAAATCAACAAAAATTCGCCTTTCAATATTTGAAAATTAGAAAAAAATTACCGCAATCTTCCCAAATTGCGGTAAACAGTTATGATATAACAGATGCAGGCATCTGTTATCGCGCAGCGTCGCCAAATAAACGCAAGCGTTTACCTGGCTCGTGCTTTCGTGGTATGATCCTGATGAAAAATCATCCGAAATAGCGGTCAAGAAGCCCCTTAAACGCTTTACCGTGTCTTGCCTCGTCCTTTGCCATCTCATGCACGGTGTCATGAATAGCATCCAGATCGAGCGCCTTTGCTCTCTTTGCCAAGTCCACCTTTCCCGCAGTGGCGCCGTTCTCTGCGTCCACTCTCATCTGAAGATTCTTCTTTGTGGAATCGGTGAGTACCTCTCCAAGCAGCTCAGCAAATTTAGCGGCGTGCTCAGCCTCCTCAAGAGCTGCCCTGTGATAGTAATCTCCGATCTCCGGATAACCCTCTCTGAATGCCTGACGGCTCATTGCCAGATACATTCCGACTTCGCTGCACTCGCCCTCAAAGTTTGATCTGAGATCCGCGATGATATCCTCCGGAGCTCCCTTCGCGATGCCTACCACATGCTCTGCCGCCCAGGTGAGCTCTCCCTCCTGCTTTGTGAATTTTGATGCGGGAGCTTTACATACCGGACAAGCCTCCGGCGCGCTGTCTCCCTCGTGTACATAACCGCAAACTCCACATACCCATTTTGCCATAATCCGATACCTCCTAATCGTCACTTTTTTATTTTTTTCCATCCAAACAATGATGCGAGGGTCAAAAGCCCCTCACGATATTGTATATTACAGCCAAAAAGTTAGTCAAGCCAAACTACTCAATCCCTCCGATTTCCTTAAAATCCCTGTCGTAGAGTATGACCGCGGTGTACGCGGGGACAGAGAAAGAAAAGAAAAGCAGCACCGGCGCTATCTGTACATAAAAGTAAGTCGCTGCAAAGGGCAGCGCCTGCACGATGATCATCCCAAGCACCTTCGGCAGCTTCGATAAAGTGTAGAGAGCCGAGTTCTTAAAGGTATTCAGGATAGTGTTCTCAAACTGCGCCTGAAACGGAAAAACCATTACCGTCGCCATGACATATATGATGGCGAACATCATGATAACGACCATCAGCACACCCGGCAGCTGTATGGCTCCGGTAAAATAAAAATATAGATCGGCGATTATCACTATATCGATGAAAAGCATTATAAGCCAGAGCGCGGTTCCCTTTCCGAAATTCGCCCTGAAGGCGGCAAAATATCCCTTGGTGATACCCTCGTCCTCGCCTCTCCACATCTTGATGCACATATAGTGAAGCGCGCTCATTCCGGCGCCGACGGTAAAAATCGGTATGGAAGTGATAATAAAAAGGATGTTGAGCCATACCAGATCAGTCACGGTGTTAAGGAATTGCCAGAACTTACCCTCGTACGCAAAAATTTTCATAAAAGCACCTACAGCAGTACCACCCGCCAGATGCTCTCCGGAAAATTGTTCCAGCGCGAGGAGATGGCACATTTATATTCGTTTCTGATGGAAAAATCCACCACATAGCAGTTTGTCTGATCGGAAAGTATCACCTCATCCCCTGACACATCAAAGGTTTCGATGCCCTCTGAGAGACCTTTTCCGGTCATCTTCATCACAGCTTCTTTTCTGCTCCAGATCCTTGCGAAATCTCCGGGCTCTGCGATCATCTCCCTCTCGGACTCTGTAAAGAAGCGGTGGGAAACCTTTTCATTTTTGCGGTCAACCTTTTGGATATCACAGCCAACATCCGAGTTGGCGATGACACACATCACATAATCTCCGCTGTGAGAGAGATTGAAATGTATCCAGGAAAAATTCATCAGATAGGGCTTGCCGTACTCATTCTCATCGAATCGAAGAGACGCGAATCTCTCGGGGCATTTATGGAGAAATGCTGTATCCTCCACCCCTTTCAGGCATTCCATAAGCAAAGACCACGCCCCCAGAGTCCTTTTCTTTGCATCCAGAGGACGCAGCGCATTAACCTTTTTTACAACATACTGAGGCATGAGCTTAGCGTATTTGTTATAGCGCTCAGCGTTCATAAAGCCCCTTATGTCGCATATATATGCTTTTATATCAGCATTATTATTCATGGCAGATCTATCTTTTCCAGATCCTTTGCAGGCAGCTTTGTAGTAGAATCAGATACAAATTTTCTGACGGCCGAAGCGCCCTGCGATACCTGTATGCAGGTTCCGGCTCCGGCAACGCAGCCTCCGGGGCACGCCATGCCCTCTATCAGACAGCCGTCCTTCTTTCCTGCCTTTGCCAGCATCAGTATCTTTTTCAGATTGTCCAGACCTTCCGCATGCTCTATCAAAACCTCGGTTTCCGGGTAATATTCATTTATGCAGTCCTCGATAGCCTTTGCCACACCGCCTGCCACACCGTAGCCCCGCCCGGCTCCCGTGGCGTCATGTACCGGAACCTCCTCGAGCTCATCGAATTTGATGCCCTTCGCGTCGAGCATTGCGGAGAGCTCCTCAAAGGTGATGACGAAGTCCACATCACTGCGGATCGTGGTACGGGAAGCCTCCAGCTTTTTGGAAGCGCAGGGTCCGACAAAAACAACTCTGGCATTCGGTCTCTTCTGCTTGATGGAACGGGCCGTAGCGACCATGGGCGTCAGCGCCGACGACACGGTCTCAATCACATCCTCAGGCAGCGTCTCCTTTGCCAGCATCGACCAGGACGGGCAGCAGGATGTAAGGAGGAAGGGAAGCTTTCCGGTCTTTACCTCATTTACATAGTGATGAGCCTCGGTGATGGCGCCGATATCGGCACCAAGAGCCGTCTCGTAAACCTCCTTGAAGCCCAGCTCCAGGAGAGCTGCCTTGATCTTCCAGAGGCGCACATTCGGACCGAACTGTCCGATTATGGCGGGAGCTACCTCGGCCACTACCTCGTCGCCCTTTTGGATGGCGCGGATCAGCTGGAATATCTGTGATTTGTCCGCGATGGCTCCGAAGGGACATGCGACCATGCACTGTCCGCAGGAAACACACTTATCATTATCGATCTTCGCGCGGCCCTGATCATCACTTCCGATTGCGCTTATACCACAGGCGGAAGCGCAGGGGCGCATCTTGTGGGCGATGGCGTCGTAGGGACATATAGCCTTGCACTTGCCGCACTTGATACATTTTTCCCTGTCGATATGTGCTTTACCATTTACCATGGAGATAGCCTGCTTCGGGCAGACCTCCATGCAGGGATGCGCCACGCAGCCGTGGCACTGGTCGCTTACCTCATATACATTGTGCTCGCACATATCGCACGCAGACGGAATGACCTGCATGAGGGGCGGCTCATAGTATTTGTCGGAAATGTTGCTTGCAGAAAGTCCGCTGGTGACATGGACCGGCTTGTTCTCCGGACGCAGGCTCATACCCATTGCCAGCCTCACCCTCTCGGCCGCGATGGCGCGCTCTCTGTAGATACTGTCGCGGTAGAGCGGCTTGTCGTCCGGTGTGATCTTGTAGGGGATCGCCTCAATGGCACCGTTCAGATCAGTGTTCTCCCCGAGTTCAAAAGCAAGCCTCGCCACCTCGGCAAATACCTGATGACGGATCTTTCGCACTGATGTCTCTATACCTCTCATATAAACCCTCCATAAAAAAATTTCCAATACACCTTTTTTTATTTTAACATAATAAAAAGGAACCCGCAACAGCGTGGTTCCTTAAAAAGGCACTTTTGGAAGTACAATCCAAAAATTTTATTCAGGTTCTTCCCGCCTCAAATATCGCCTTTGCAAGAGCGTCCATCGCATCCTCATCGGCAGGCTTATATGTCGACTTTATGCTGACAGTCTCATCCAATATCCTGATATTCTTCATCTCCTCGAGATATCCCTTCATTGTCTTTAAGGCGCTGGGAGCCCAGGTACCGTTCTCCAGGAGACCCACAGTACGGTTCTGATAGGTCTTTCTGACGAGGTGATGGAGGAAATCCTCCATCGGCATAAACGCGCCGGCGTCATAAGACGCAGAGGCAAGGATCATGCGGTCGTGACGGAAAGCGTCCTCCACGCACTCCGCGATATCCTCTCTGGAAAGATCCGCAACAACGACCCTCTCCTCGCCCAGAGCCTTGATCTTTTCGGCCAGCACATTCGCGGCGTGAGCCGTATTTCCATGAATCGAAGCGCAGGCTATAAATACGCCCTTTGACTCCGGCTCGTATCTCGACCACACATCATAGAGCCCCATATAATAACTGATGTCACTGTCCAGGATCGGTCCGTGAAGAGGGAGTATCTTTTCGATGTCGAGGTCATTGTCGTTAATCTTTTTTAATACAGCCTGAACGGATGCGCCGTATTTTCCGACGATATTAAAATAATATCTTCTTGCCTCGCAGGCCCAGTCCTCATCAGTCTTTAAGGTACCGAACTTTCCAAAGCCATCCGCGCTGAAAACAACCTTTTCCAGGCTCTCGTAGCTCATCATGACCTCCGGCCAGTGCACCATCGGCGCGGCTATAAAGCTCAGAGTATGACTCCCGAGAGAAAGGGTGTCCCCATCCTTTACCACCAGCTTTTTTAAGCCTTCGGTATTGCTCAGGAACTGATCCATAAATGTAAAGGCCTTTGCGGACGCCACCACTACCGCGTCGGGATACTTTTCCAGAGCGTCGGCCAGGCTTCCCGAGTGATCCGGCTCCATGTGATGAACCACGATATAGTCGGGTTTGCTGCCTCCCAAAGTTTCCTCCACATTGGCGAGCCACTCGTCGGTGCAGCGCTTGTCCACGGTATCCATAATGGCAATTTTTTCATCCAGGATCACATAGGAATTGTAGGACACTCCATTTTCCAGAATATACTGACTCTCAAAAATATCCAGGGTGTCGTCGTCTACGCCCACATATCGGATCGCATCTGAAATAACAGGTTTCATTTTTCTTTTCCTCCTCTATTGCTGCAAATAATCAGCGTTTACTTAAGTTCCACACACAATGATGTCGGGGTCAAAAGGTATTTTGCCCCCGCCCATGCATCGTTATCGTCAGTCGTCGAAAGTTAGAATAATTCTTTATATGTATAGTTGATCATATACGAATTATGATAACGGACATCCTCCGTCACATCCTTCCCCATCCAGTCCGGGGGCGTGAAGGCATATGCCTCCTCCAGGGTGGAAAACTCCACCTCAGCCATAATGAGGCCTTCCATGGCTCCTTCGAACACGTCCAGTTCTGCGGTGAGTTCCCCCAGGGGGATCAGGTATCTCTTTTTTGTGATGAGATTTCCGTCGCACTTTTCCCGCAGATGCTCGTAGGCTTCCCTGCTTAGGGGCAGATTGTATTCCTCTCTCGCCACAAGGCCTCCGCCCTTGTAGGTGAGGTAATACTCATTGTCCTCTCTTCTCACCCGAACCACCGGTCCGGTGGACAGATAACCCTGCTCCAGTTTTTTCACGGGATAAGCTGTCAGCTTTGGCATTTCTCTCACGAGAAATTTGCGCTCGATCTCCATATCATTCTCCCCGGGAAGCCTTCATGCACTCCTCCACGGCATCGATCACGGCAGCTCTCATGCCGCGCTCCTCCAGCACCTTTACGGCGCGGATGGTGGTACCTCCGGGAGAGCAAACCATATCCTTTAACACTCCGGGATGAAGTCCCGTCTCAAGCACCATCTTTGCGGAGCCATAGACAGACTGTGCCGCAAAGGTGTAAGCCCTGTCTCTTGTCATGCCGCCCATGACCGCGGCATCCGCCATGGCCTCTATGAACATATATACATAGGCGGGCGAAGAGCCGCTGACCGCCGTCACCACATCCATCAGGTTTTCATTCACGATCTCTGTCACGGCAAAGGAAGAACATATCTCCCTCACCATCTCCACATCAAACTGCGCCGCAAAGGTTCCCGGGCACATTCCCATCATTCCCTCTCCCACGAGAGCGGGAGTGTTTGGCATGGTGCGGATGATCTTTACTTTTCTGCCGAATCTCTTTTCCATAAAGTCTATGGTAACGCCCGGGGCGATGGATACAACCACTGCCTGCTCCGGAAGCGCATCCTTGATGTCGTCTATTACATCACCGTAGAGATAAGGCTTTACCGATAGAAACAGCACATCCGCAACCCTCGCTACCTCGCGGTTTACCGAGGAGGTGTTCACCCCCGTGGCAGCCCGTAAATCCTCCAGCGCTGCGGAATCCGGGTCAGCCACAAACACGGATTTCGCGTCTGCGACTCCCGAGCCGACGATCCCGTGAACCATGGCTCTGCCCATATTTCCCGCTCCTATAAATGCTATCTTTTTTTCCATATCAAAATCCTACCTTTCTGATGATCAGACCATTCACCAGCAATGAATTATCTATAAAATGCCGCTGGAGCAGTATCTCGCCCTTGGGCAAAATGTCCACATCCTCGTCTCCCGCGTTTATTATTATCTCCAGATACTGTTTTTCGTTGTCAACCTTTCTGAACTGTATCACGCGGGGGTGTCCCGCGAACTCATTGGGGAAGTGGAAGTTCCTGCTTGAGAGGAGGGGCTCCTTTTTTCTCAGGGCTATCAGATCCCTCACTATCTCGATCCTCTCATTGAAGGCTCCCGCCTCTATCTCATCCCATGGCATACATCTGCGGTTGTCCGGGTCGTAACCCCCGTCCATAGCGATCTCAGTGCCATAGTAGATACAGGGGCTTCCCGGCATGGCAAACAGCACCGCCAGCTGAGCGAAATACTCATCCAGACTCTTCACGCAGCTTCGCAGCCTTTTCGTATCGTGGGAATCCAGGAGATTGAAGAGCACATCGTTTGTCTGCTGCATATACATGGTATAGCAGCGGTTTACGGTATACTCAAAATCCTCGTTCGTCAGGCTCTTGTCAATCCAGAAATCCTTGATGCTCTCTCCCAGCGGATAATTCATCACAGCGTCAAACTCATCGCCGCACAGCCAGGGAAAAGCATTGTGCCAGATCTCTCCCAGAATATAGACCTCAGGCTTCACGGCCTTTACCCTTTCCCGTAACTCCTTGCAGAAACGGTGGGATATCTCGTTTGCTACATCAAGTCTGATGCCGTCAACGCCGTATTTTTCCACCCAGCCGCAGACCACATTCGTGAAGTAGTCCCTCACTTCTTTATTGTTTGTATTCAGCTTCGGCATATTGTCGTAAAAGGCGAAGGTGTAAAGCTCTCCCTTTTTTGCGGCGGTACCGTCCTTTGACAGGGGCCATTTCTTTATCATGAACCAGTCGTAATACTTCGATTCAGGTCCCTTTTCCAGCACATCCCTCCAGGGGGCGAAATATCTGCCGCAGTGATTGAACACGCCGTCAAGCATAACCCTGATTCCCCGCTCGTGAGCCTCAGCCACCAGTCTTTTCATGGTGGATTCGTCCCCAAACCGGGGGTCTATCCTCTCATAATCACTGGTGTCATATTTATGATTTGAGGGAGCCTCATTCACAGGGGTGAGATAAATGCCCGTGATCCCCAGCTCCTGCAGATAGTCCAGCTTTGATATGATACCGGGCAAATCTCCTCCGTAGAAGACCGAGTGATCCTTCACCTCTTCGTTCCTGCCGCCCCAGGGCAGTACACCCTCCGGATCCAGAGAGCTGTCTCCGTTACAGAATCTATCGGGAAAAATCTGATACCATACGGTGCTGTTCACCCAGGAAGGTGTCCTGTTCACATCGCTCTCATTCATCCAGGGATAAGTGAAGCACTGGCGGCTGCGCCCCTCCAGGGAAAACTGCTCCCTGCTGACAAAACCGTCCTCGAAATAGAGCCATTCCTCAGCATCCGTGATCAGCTCAAAATAATACTTCAGCCTCTTGAATTCCGGCGTCACGGTGGTGGTCCACCACAGCTGGTTCTTCAGCCTTTTTGTATAAATTATGGGAGCGGCTGTTCCCTCCCATGTCTCCCCGCCGCCTAATATGCCGGCCGCAAAGGGATCTCCGGCCACGATATTTACGGATCTCACATCATAGCCGGTCTTTATATTTATGATCAGTTCATTCTCGTTCAAAGGATAACAGTAATTCTGGCGTGCCTCATGATATACGGCATTAAAATCCATTATCTTTTTACCTCATATCTTGCCTTCGTCGAGATGAAAAAGTAGAGCGCGTCAAGCATCTGAGCCGTGCTCCCGTCCGGAAGCACCGTGTCCTCACAGACAGCTATATCATTCAGCAGGCGCGTCGTCATTTCCATCTCATGAAGCCTCAGAAAATCTCTTTTTTTATTGTAATCCTCGATGTCCAGATATTGCATCAGCAAAGGATTCACCTGTTCTTCACTCATCTTTACTCTCTCTTTTCTTCCAGCTCAAGCACCGCTGTCATCTCCGTTCCCTCCGCCGGCATCCCGGAAAGCTCAGTCACCTTCCCGTCCTCCGCCACAAAGAGGAATTTGTCGGCTATGACATAATATCCCGCGCGATCCTTAGCCTTGTCCCAGGTGATCAGTATGTGTCTGGCCACCTTGCTGCTCCCGGGAGCCGCCGGCAGCACGATATCCGTCAGATCCAGATTTTCGGAAATCCCTAAGCTCATCACCTCGACCTGCTCCCTCTTTATGGGACACGGCAGCTTTCCGGAATACTGACCATTATACATTCCGTAAATAAAATCCGCGTTTATATGGTCGAAATAGTCCTTGCCCTCCTGATATACGCCTCTGGGCATCAATACATACTCCACATTTCTCCTGGCGAGATCGTGGATTTGCTCCGGGGTGAGCTGTACGGGCTGCCCACTCTGACCCGGCGCGTTCATCTGCACCTTCAGCATAAAATTCTGTGTGAAGGGATTAACCACCACACCCACGCACTTGTGTGCGGGATCGCCGGCAAATTTCAGCACATCCGCAAAGGGCATCTGGATGACGCAGTTGTTCTTCATATTGCCCGGAATCTGCGAGGACGCAGTATAAATACCCACAAACTGCTCCTTTTTGTCATTGTTTATCAGAAGAAGCCTCGTGCCGGCTCCCGAGGGGAGCTTTGCCTTTCCAGTGGTCTTTATCTCGTCATTCAGTGCCTTTAAGACATTTTTGTCGTCCACCATCACGGGCACATAGAACCTGAGTTTGTCCATGCGTCCCATGAGCTCCTGTGCCGAAGGCTTTTCCTCCTGTTTTTTAATCCGCTCTATCAGCTCCTCGAGCTCCCTCAATCCGTTTTCTTCCATTTTTCACCAATCCTTTTATTTTTTTATCGTAAGCTTGCACACCGCCTTTTTGCCGGATTTATCCAGTGCTCTGACAGTGATCTTTACAGTATGTCCTATGCCTTTTTTCTTCAGGGTAACCTTTCCCCCGGAATTAACTGTGGCGTATGCCGTGTTTGAGCTCGTATACTCCAACGCCGTGTTTGTGGCGTATACCGGAGTCACCGCAGCCTTTAATGAAAAGCTCTTCTTTGCGGAATAGCTGACGCTCTTTGTTCCCGCAACTGTAACCCCTGTCACTCTGTTGTAGAGCTTTGACGCGTCGACGACTCCGCCGCTGGCGCATTTGTCCGAGAAGTTCAGGATAGCGGCTTCTTTGGACCGGGGGGGCGGTCCGGAGACAGGCCACATAAACGCAGTTCTTCAAGAATATTTTTTTCAGGGTATCGGCCGGCAGAGTGGTATTTCCCGCCGCAAGAACCGAATAAGTACCGACCGCCACGGGGCACGCCATTGATGTACCGCTCAAGACCATTACCTTTTCCAGGTGATCGCTGTTTACGCCGGGCTTTGAGAGGGCGAGCTCATCCATGTAAAACTCAGTCACTTCCCCGGGTTTTGTGCCGCTTATACCTGCCAGGGCGAAGTAGGTTCTGCCCGCCACCTCGAAAAATCTGTTCTGGCTCGCGGTGCTTTTTACGGTCACATTATTCCACTCTATCTCCGTGGAATCCTCCATCTTCTCTCCCATGACACATCCGAAATAATAGTCGGCATCGGTATCGGGACAGAGATCTGTCACGTCCAGCAACAGGCATGCTGCACTGATTCCCACGCCCTCGTAATTGCCCTTTTCAATATAATTATTCTCCAGGATAAAAGGGCTTTTCATGGCTGTCACCTTTATGCAGCCGTTTTTGTTCAGATATCCCTGTGCAGATTCGTAAACAGCGGTCGTCTCGTAATCCGAAAGCATACCAATATCCGCCGCTGTATAAATATATTCCATCCCGACGGGAATGATATTATCAAGACCTCCGGATAAATCATTGTAGTAGGCGACCTCGTTTTCCAGATCTTCCCGTGATTTAAGGAAGGGCACAAACCCCTCCTCCACATAGGTCGAGACTATATCCGTTCCCGGGGCGAACACATCCACATAGCTTTTGCTGTAATTTGAAAATGCAGCTATCGCTTCGTCCTGCGAGACAGCCCCAACCGTTATTATATACTCGCTGGAAATGCAGAATGGCACCTCCTGGGGAAGCTGCGTGTCAGAGGCTATATCCTTGCCGTCATTTCCCGCCGCAAAGAATGTGAGCACTCCCTCACAGCCCAGCATATTGATGACTTCCTGCAGCATATTGCCATTGTCCGTACCGCCGCCGAAGGAACAGTTTACAGCCACCACATCAGCCCCGAGAGTTTTTGCCATATAGACATACTCGAAGGCTCTCACCACATTCGCCGAGCGGATCCTGCCCTTTGAGTCCGCGATCTTTACCGCCATGATACGGGCGTCAGATATGCCGTCCACTCCGCTTCCGTCGCTCTGCGCAGCTATAATACCCGCGCAGTGGGTGCCGTGGCCGTCTGTATCCATTGGATCGTCATCCTCATCACCAAAATCGTAGCCGTACTTCCCCGGCAGATCCGAAAACGGATTCACCCACATACTTTCCGCGAGATCGGAGTTTGTGTAATCCACGCCCGTGTCTAAAACAGCCACCACAGGGGTGATCTCACAGGTCACATCCATCTCTAAGTGATTGATGCCGGGGGAAGCAGTCCTTAAACCCCGGTATTCCCCGTCCAGATACCACTGAGATGCCGAGCAGTCGCTCTCCGTCTCAAAATATGAATTTTCTGAGGCTCCCTCAATATAAGAAAAGCCTGATATTTTTTCCGCGATCTCTGAGGCGCTGTAGATGTCGCTCTTTAAGAGGGAAATATACATATCGCCGAAAACCGATACGCTGTCGACTCTGACGCAACCGTCCGCCACCCGTGCGCCTTCCACAGAGAGGGGGGAGGCGTGGCCGCCCGAGTGAAAGCGCACCAGGAGTTCGTTTTCCGATGTACCGTCAAAGTCAAAAATTTTTGCACTTAAATTATGATTTTCTGCCGCGTATGTCACCCCCGGCATAGCTGATGCCGCCATTATCACAGAAGATATTACTGCAAAAAATTTTTTCATATAATTTCTTTCCTTTTCAAACCGTTATCTGTGAATAATACCATGATGTCGGGGTCAAAATGTGTTTTGCCCCCGACCATGATACGCAGCACGCACACGTTGTGTGCAACGTGATTTGTATCATACCATAATTTACAGTTAACGTCAAAAATATTTTAACGTTTACATCTTTAAGAGTCTCCGGCACAAACTGATTTTATCGGAAGAATTCACGCTGTTATAAAAGGTCACATGACCCTGCGCAGTGGAGGGAGTGATGAGGTCTGCCTCATCAAGAAGCACTCTCATGCGCCTGGCAGAGCCCTCCCCTCCGTCAAAGATACGCACACTCTCTCCGAAAAGCGAAGCCAGACTGTCCCTCACAAAGGGATAATGCGTACACCCCAAAACGATGGCATCTACCCCGGCAGATACATACTCCCCTAAAAGCTCTGACAAAAATGAAGCAAGGACCGGGCCACTCGTCTCTCCCCGCTCCACAAATTCCATCAGCCCGGGACATGGCACCGCCGTGATATCCGCATCATCCTCATAGCGGGCTATTAAGGCATGGAGCTTCTCCTGGCGCACAGTGGCGGGAGTGGCGAGAACCAGCACTTTTGGATGATCCATGGAGAGCACCGCAGGCTTTACCGCAGGCTCCACTCCAACCAAAGGAAGATCCGGCCACATGCCGCGCATCACCCTCACAGCCGCAGAAGTAGCGGTATTGCAGGCGACACAAATACCCTTGCAGCCCTCCTCCAGGAGTCGGGTCACATGGGTCACCGTCAATTCTCTGATTTCCTCTTCTTTTTTTATACCGTAAGGTGCATTGGCGGAATCGCCGAAATATATGAAATCCTCATGGGGCATCAGCCGCACCATCTCCCGGAGCACACTGATGCCTCCCATCCCGGAATCAAAGACACCGACGGGACTCGCCGGGTCAAAGTCCTTTTTCTCTGTCATGATAATTTATCGATAGCAGCCCTGATCCTCTTTAAGCTCTCATCCTTTCCCAGCACCTCCATGAGCTGCGTGGCGCCGCCGGGCGTCATGACCTTGCCTGACACAGCAGTCCGAAGCGGCCACATCACAAGGCCTGTCTTGTACTCGTGAGCAGCTGCATATCCGTTCAAAAGCCCGTAGAGAGCGTCATTTGAAAAGTCGGACGCATCTTCCAAAAGAGGCAGTGTCTCAGCAAGAACAGCGCGCGAGGTGTCGATTGTGGATTTCATCTTTTTGTGCTCGTACATTGAGATATCGTAATCCGGCACGGCATCAAAAAAATCCACATGATCCTTTATATCGGGCAATATCTCGATCCTGGTCTTTACCATCTCCGCTATCTTTTTCAGGTCGAAATCACCCTTGATATATTCAGCAAAATAGGGCGCGGCCAGTTCCATGAACTTATCAATATCCATGGCCTTTAAATATTCGCCGTTCATCCACTTCAGCTTCGTCATGTCGAATACCGCGGGACTCTTGCTGATGTGGTGATAATCAAATATCTTTACCAGCTCCTCCAGGGAAAATATCTCCCTCTCATTGTATTCATCGGAAGGGCTCCAGCCTAAGAGCGCCACGAAATTGACCACTGCCTCGCTCACAAAGCCCTTCCCAATCAGATCCTCATAGGAGGAATGCCCGCTCCTCTTTGAGAGCTTCTGATGCTCTTCATCCACTATCAGAGGACAGTGGATGTACTTCGGTTCCTCCCAGCCAAAGGCCTCATAGAGCTTCGTGTACTTCGGGGTGCTGGAGAGGTACTCATTCCCCCTGACCACATGGGTTATACCCATGAGATGATCGTCCACCACATTCGCGAAATTGTAGGTGGGATATCCGTCTGACTTCACCAGTATCATATCGTCCAGTTCCTCATTCGGAGCCGTGATATCGCCGTATATCTCATCGTGAAATGTGGTCTCTCCCGTGGTCGGCATATTTGCCCTGATACAATATGGCTTGCCGGATTTCAGGTTTTCTTCGATCTCTTCCTTTGAGAGATGGAGACAGTGCTTGTCATATACGGTTATATCCTTGCCAGCCACAGAGGTTCGAAGGGATTCCAATCTCTCCCTGTCGCAGAAGCAGTAATAAGCCGCTCCTTTTTCAATCAGCCTGTGGGCGTACTCAGTGTAAAGCCCGCTCTGCACTCTTTCGCTCTGGACATAGGGTCCTGCCCCCCTGTCCTTGTCAGGTCCTTCATCGTGGATCAGACCGGTTTTCTCCATGGTGCGGTAGATGATGCCGGTGGCCTCCTCCATGTACCGCTCCCTGTCGGTGTCCTCAATCCTCAACACAAAATCACCGTCCTCATGCTTAGCCGTCAGGTAAGCATAGAGCGCGGTGCGTAAATTCCCTACATGCATCCGGCCTGTGGGGCTCGGAGCAAATCTGGTTCTTATTTTCATCTCACTACTCCGCCAATCTTTTTCTTCATCTCTGCCTTATCCTCGTACATAGCCACATCCGCCCTGGCACAGACCTCATCCAAAGAATCGTTATCGCTCCACTCTGCAATGCCTATGGCGCAGGAATAAGGTGTTTTTGCCATATTATCTTTTACTATTTCCTTTGTGATACGGACCGTCTCCATATCGGTTTTTGTAAATATCGCCATAAACTCGTCTCCGCCGGTTCTGTACATATAGCAGTCCCTGGGCAGCGCCCGGCGTACATTATTTGTCATGGTGACAATAGCCTTGTCACCCTCAGCGTGACCTTTTGTGTCATTCAAGGTCTTTAGATTATTCAGGTCTATGGACATGATCGCTGATATCTTTAACTCAAAGCGTTTTGCATCCGCGTAAAAACAGCGGCGGTTCAGCACGCCGGTGAGCACATCACGCTTAAAGGACTGAGCATGGAAATACATATAATAGAACGCCAGTGACAGCGCCACAGCCGCCCATAACAGGCAGTACCAATTATCCGTGGAGATATCGTAAGCCATACCGAAACAGAGGATCAGCGCGATCGCCGCTCCGATCACGGCCTCGTCATAGATCTGTACATAGATGTCATAGCCCACGGCGCCCAGCATCATGATGATGTATACGCCCTGCATACCGTTTATCCAGCCAAAGAAAACTTCGGGCATAAATATACCGAATATCCCCAGTATCACAGCTATTACGGTGGGGGCGACCGCAATCAGAACCTTGTATTTGAACATGATGCGGCGAACCATGATAAGAGTGACTGCCCACATTACCGCCGCCCGAAGAACTGCCTCCACTATCGTCATCCATACGTACACGCCGCCCGTTGCCAACCTGATGTTTCCAATTATGAGCATCACAACAGAGATCGCTATTGCGAGGTTGAACATGTCTGAGACCTTCTTCTCGAACATGTCATTTGTACGCATAAACACAATAAGAAATGCGATCGTAACTACCGGTGTGAAATTGATCAACTGATAAGAGATTGGCAGCTCCATCAAACGAATCTCCAAAATATTTTAAGCATATATTTCAGAATAACACTTTCACTTTTCAATGTCCAGTTATAGTTGCCATTCACAGCCGAAAGGCACGCGCAGCAGCTGTGAATGGCAACAGGCTCTAGCCGAAAAATTTATAAACTGTATTACTCTCAATCAGTTTTCCTGCGCCGAACTCGGGCTTCACAAAGCCGGGCTGATTGATGGCGTTGGGAAAATACTGCGTCTCCAGACAAAATCCACTCCTTGGATGATAGGTTGCCCCTCCTTTTCCGGGCATCCCATCTGTGATGAAGTTTCCTGCATAGAGCTGTATGCCCGGCAGATCTGTCCAGGTCTCCATGGTGATCCCGCTCTTTTCCCCGACAGCGCACGCCGCAGGACGGAGACAGCCTATGGCGCCGTCCACTGCGAAATTGTGATCATAACCACCCACGAATTTGAGCTGCTGCTCGTCGGCGTTTATGTCGCGGCCGATCTTTTTGGGGATGCGGAAATCAAATACCGTGTCGGTCACATCCATGATCCGGCCTGTGGGGATCGCCTGATGATCCGCCACCGGAGTATAGGCTGAGGCATAGAGCTTTAAGGTGTGATCCTCGATATTGCCTGTCCCCTGTCCGTTGAGGTTGAAATATACATGATTTGTGAAATTCGCCAGAGTTGTCTCATCGGAGAGCGCCCTGTAGGTGAGCTTCAGCGCATTGTCGGCGGTGAGCTCGTAGATCACCGCTATCACCATATTGCCCGGCAGTTCCTGATGCATATGGGGGCTGAATATGGTAAAGGTGATGTAATTGCTGCCTGACGGAACGGCCTTGAATACCTGGTGGTCTATGCCGTTCGGCGCGTTGTGGAGATTATTGTCATTGTCATTGACGGTCATGGCATATTCCTTACCGTCAACCAGTGCCTTCGCCAGTCCAATGCGGTTTGCGCTGCGCCCTATGACTGCTCCCAGATATCCGCCGTTTTCCTCGTAGCCAGTGACATTGTCGTGCCCTAACGTCACGTCAACTGTTTTTCCGTCCCTGTCCGGAACACGGATCGCTACAATGGCGGCTCCGAAATCCGTCAGATCTACCTGCATGTTGCCATTGTCCAGCGTATATAAATGAGTTGCCACTCCATCCTTTGTTGTACCAAAATCCTTTATCTGCATAAATCTTCCTCCTGATCAGTTCTGTCCATAGTAAGCATTTTCACCGTGTTTCCTGAAGAAATGCTTGTCCTGTATGTTCTGCGGCGCGGGCACTACAGCGGGATTGATGATACGGCTCCTTGTGGCCATATAAGCCACTTCCTCAACCACTACCGCATTGTGCACCGCCTCGTGGGCGTCCTTTCCCCAGGTGAACACACCATGATTGGTGCAGAGCACTCCCGGGGTATAGAGGGGATTGATATTCCTTCCCTCGAAGGTCTCGATGATAACGAGACCGGTGTTTTTCTCATATTCTCCCTGTATCTCCTCTGTGGTGAGAGCTCTCGCGCAGGGGATGGGTCCATAGAAGTAGTCGGCATGGGTTGTTCCGTAGCAGGAAATGTCCATTCCCGCCTGCGCCCAGGCTGTCGCCTCCTTTGAATGGGTGTGAACCACGCCCCCCAGATACGGGTATTTCTTATAGAGCTCCAGATGGGTCGGGGTGTCCGATGATGGCTTGTATTTTCCTTCTGCCTTGTTTCCATCCAGGTCCATTACCACCATATCGTCGGGAGAGAGCAGGTCGTATTCCACTCCCGAGGGCTTTATGACAAACAGACCCTTGTCTTTGTCAAAACCTGATACATTGCCCCAGGTAAAGGTGATGAGATTTCGCTTCGGAAGCTCCATATTTGCCTCGTAGACTGCCATTTTTAATTCCTCAAGCATTTGCCGCTCCTTTCTGGGCGCCGAACATGGCGACGAAATTCTCCATATATCTGTTGAAACCTTCCACATCCGCCTTCTCCGGCGCGAGAGTCGTCACCTTTGAGGAAGCGAATACCTTTTTGTCCAGGAAATCAGAGAGGCTCATATCGGATTCACCAATATAAGCTGCCAGAAGCGCCATGCCCCAGGCTCCGCCCTCCCCGGCGGTTGCCATGACGGAAACCTTTGAGTCGAGAGCTGCAGCCAGATAGCTCTGGGCTACTCCCTCAGTCTTGAACAGTCCGCCGTGACCAAAAATATTGTCTATCACCACACCTTCTTTCCTGAGTATGTCCATACCGTATTTTAATGTGACAAAAGCCGAATAAATGTGGGTGCGCATGAAATCCGCCAGTGTCATATGCTCACCGGGCTTCTGGATAAACATCGGTCTGCCGGAGTCAAAGCCCGTCACGGGCTCGCCGGAGAGATAATTAAAGGAAACAAGGCCGTTGCAGTCCGGCTTTCCCTCCAGTGATTTCTTAAAGAGCTTTGTATAGATATCGCCGGTATCAATACCGGCTCCCGCCAGATCGGCAAATTCCCTGAAGAGCCCCACCCAGGCGTTTATATCAGATGAGCAGTTGTTGCAGTGAACCATGGCCACATTCGCCCCGTCGGGAGTCGTCACCATGTCGATCTCCTCGTGGCGCGTAAGAGCCTTGTCCGTAACCACCATGCCGAAAATGGATGTGCCCGCGGAGACATTTCCTGTACCCACGCGGACTGAATCCGTGGCGGCCATGCCTGTGCCCGCGTCTCCCTCAGGGGGCGCGAAGGGTATGCCGACCTCCAGTGTCCCTGTGGTGTCAAGGAGCTTTACCGCGTCGGCCTTTAATGTGCCTGCGGTCTTTCCCGCGGGCAATACCGCAGGCAGTATGTCCTTTATCTTCCAGGGATATTTTCCGCTTATAAGCTCATCAAAGGAAGCGAGCATCTTTTCATCGTAGGCACAGGTACCGGCAGCGATGGGGAACATGCCTGATGCGTCTCCTACGCCCAGAACCTTTTCCCCGGTGAGCTTCCAATGGACATAACCCGCCAGTGTGGTTATGAAATCTATGTCCTTTACATGGGATTCATTGTTTAAGATCGCCTGATAGAGATGGGAAATGCTCCATCTCTGCGGAATATTGAAATCGAATCTGTCAGAGAGTATGCCCGCCGCCTCTCCTGTGATGGTGTTTCTCCAGGTTCTGAATGGAACCAGAAGCTCCCCGGCATTGTCAAATGCCATATATCCGTGCATCATAGCTGAAAAGCCTATGGCAGAAAGCCTGCGCAGCTTTGTGCCGTACTGCTTCTCCACATCTTCGTTCAGCGAGCGGTAAGCGTCCTGCAGACCGCCCCATACATCATCCAGTGTGTAGGTCCAGATACCGTCCGTCAGACGGTTCTCCCACTCGTGGGAGCCCTGCGCTATCGGAGCGTAGTCCTCTCCTATGAGCACGGCCTTTATCCTGGTAGAGCCGAACTCTATGCCAAGCGCAGCCCTCCCCGCGTCAATGTAATCCTTCATACCCCAAATACCTCCTCATACAACTAAAAATGCTTATTTCTTTATAACACACTCTATCAAAATTGTAAACATTTTGTAAATATTCATTACAGCCGCAAACACTTGAGGTTCGCGTCGCGCGAACAATGTATCCGCTTTACGCCTCGTACACAAAACGGACGATTGCGCAGGTTTTGCCTTCTTTATCGGAAAGAACCACGGTTACGGTGTCTGCCTCATCGTAGCGGACGATGCGCAAAGGATCCCCCAGGAAAGCCATCTTTTTGTACTCGATCAAAAGTCTCTTTTCCCTGCGCCCGTTAAACCTATCCGGCAGCGCTCCCCGGGAAAGCCTCAGATACCAGGCGTTATTCATGTGACCGTTTGTGTCTATCTGATACTCCCGGACCATCGTCTCTCCCGTCTCTTCGGGAGTAACATCCGGCAGCACCAGCTTCCTGCCCGCGTATTCCATGTCAAATTTAGGGAAGACCTCGTATTTATCCATGATCTCCTCCGGCACCTTTATGGGGCGTAGCTTTTCCATATCAATCATGGTCCAGACCGAGTTTGCCACGGCGAGGGTCTCTCCCTCTTTTGTGGTCATCAGGAAATTCCTCAGCCCCAGCATTCCCTTCAATTCATAGGGTGAGGTGCCCGTCACCACTCTCTCTGAAAGGCGCGGCATGCGCATAATATCGATCTGCCAGAAATTTACCACCCAGCCTATCCTGTGTTCTCTCAAATAATCCGATCCTATACCCAGATCGTCGGACTGCATGCTGCTGCAGTCCTGAAAATAGTCCACCAGCGCGGTGTCGGTGAGAACGCCCTCGCTGTCCGACTCCGAATATCTGATCCTGCTGTCAAATGTATACATCTCAAAAATCCCTTATCACATCCCATGTGGGGTGCATATTCCCTTCATAATCAAATAAAATCTGGTTCGCCCACTCGTTTCCGCAGGGTCCCGGGTCTTCTATATATTTCAGTGATGCGGGGGTCGCCCAGCCGCTTCCCGGCACCGGAACCCACCCGGGCTCCCACCAGAAGAAGCCTTTTCCTCTGCCTCCCATGACTTTGTCAAGCCGCCCCAGGAAATCCTTTGTGAAATTCACCTGGCCTTCGACAGTTGGGGGATATTCCAGTTTTTCCACCAGTTCTTTTTTTGTGGCTATACCCTTTCTCTCCCCCTCGCCCAGCTTTTCGTATTCAGCGTAATCTCTAAGAGTCCAGGTGGTTGAGACCTCTGCCACGATAACATTCTTGTTGTAGCGCTTTACCATGTCGTTCATATTGTTTTCCAGATCGCTTAAGGTACCGTGCCATACGGGGTAATAGGAGAGTCCGATGTACTCGAAATCGCTGCCGCCGTTGGCGAAATAGTTGTCAAACCAGGCTCTGTACATGAGGTTATTGCCGCCATTGTCCAGGTGTATCATGACGGGTATCCTGTCGTCTGTTTCCCGCACCGCATCGATTCCTGCAGAAATAAGCTCTGCCACAGCCGGGTAATTGTCGCAGTTGTAGTTTTCGTCCTTATCCAGCTTTCCGTCGGGCCAGAGGAGGCCGTTTGTGACTTCGTTTCCCACCTGGACCATGCCTATGTCCACTCCGGCATCAAGGATGGCTTTTAAGGAGTCTCTCGTAAAATCATGGAGCGCGGCTTTCAGCCCGTCAAAGCCCAAAGTGCGCCAGGCCTTTGGCTTGAACTGCTTGCCGGGGTCTGTCCAGAAATCACTGTAATGATAGTCCAGCAGTACCTTCATGCCGTGCTCTGTCACTTTTTTCCCGATATATATCGTGGTGTCCAGATCATTGGTGCCAGCGCCGTATTTCGCGCCTGACTTGTCGTATGGATCGTTCCAGAGGCGCAGGCGTATCATGGTGACGCCGTTTTCCGTCATGATATCGAGGATATCCTTCTCCACGCCATGGTCGAAATACTTCGCGCCGCACTCCTCCAATTCTCTGCAGGTGGACAGATCCATGCCCTTGATAAAACCCTCTCTCATTATAAACCTCCTTTTTCTTTCAAGTCTCGCTCGCGAGACTTGGCGCCGGATTTGCGCCAGCTTTGCTGGCATATTTCATATGCAAATCCGTGCGCATCCTCGCGGAGCGTATATCTCAGACGGGGATTGAACCCCGCCTGAGACTCGTTTGTTACCCCCGCCTACGCTTCGCTAAGAGGCGGGGGGCATCTCTGCCTGAGATATATTTCTTTACCTCGAAAAGGCTGTCTAATATCACTTCAGAAAGTTCCCTCATCTCATAATCCGGCGGGATCATGTCGGGAACCATGATGGCGCGCATACCTGCAGCGTGAGCCGAGCGGATACCATTGCAGGAGTCCTCGATGGCGAACGATTCATTTGGTTCTACTCCCAATTTTTTCGCTGCGGCGAGATATATGTCAGGAGCCGGCTTGCTGTTCTGTGCCTCATCTCCTCCCGTGATCTCGTCAAAGTATTGAAGGAGCCCCGCCTCTTTTAATTCTGTTATGATGGTGTCTCTCCTCGTGGATGAGGCAAGGCCTGTCCTAAAGGGAGATTTTTTTAAGAATTCCAGTATTTCTTTCGCTCCGGGTTTTAAGGGGAGGCGCCCGCCATCGTACCTCTCATGGAAAAGTCTGGAATTGTCCTCCATAATGAGCCCGGAGATGCCGGGTCCATGCTTTTCACGGTAGAAGTCTTCTATTATTTCCGCGGTGCGGACCTTTGTAGTGCCGACGCATCTGTTGAAAACCTCCTCCACATCTGTCATATTGTATTTTTTTGCGTTTTCCTCCCAGACGGCGAGACACGCCCGCTCCGAGTCGAAGATGACACCGTCCATGTCGAAGATGACTGCACTAATCATGATCTGTCTGCCTCTAAAATATGAAAACCCATCCTTCCACCGCGCCTTCGCGCCAGGGATAAAACCCTTAAAATTCAGTATATCACCAGAAACACAACGATGCAAGACAAGAAAAGAGGGCAAAGCTTCTGCTTTGCCCTCTTTTCTTATAAAAATTTTATGATCTGTATGTTTGTTTACTCATTACTTTACCTTTTTGCCGTGACCATTCTTATCAAACTTGTATGTTACGCCTTTGATGGTCTTGGTCTTGTTCTTTACGATCTTTCCGCTCTTTCCAGCGTAATAAGTATTTCCGTCAGCGGCGGTAAAGAGTTTCTTGGTCACGATCCGTCCATTGGCATTTGAATAAACGGTGTTTCCTTTCTCTGTGGTCCAGAAGTCGTCTACAACGATTTTTCCTGACTTCAGAGCCTTATAGCGATGTCCCTCAACCTTGAAAGCTTCACCTTTCTCAAGCTTGCCGTCAACCCCTGCGTATACCAGGTTGCCCTTTGCGGTATAGTAGAAGCCGTCCTTCAATATCTCACCGTTATCGCCTGTGATGTACTTGTCATCTCCGATGGTTACCGTCTGATTCTTTATCAGGTTTCCATCCTTGTCAACGATAACCTCAACTGCGCTATCACCGCTTCCGATTGTTACAAGAGCATTACCTGTTGTAGGATCAGTTGCAACTACTGTTGCAGTAACCTTGTTGCCATCCTTGTCTGTAACAGTCTTGGTTGTAGCAGTAGTGGTTGTCGTAGATGAAGAAGTAGATGAGCTGCTTGAGCCTGAGCCTGAGCTACCTGATGAACTGCCGCTGCTGCTGCTGGCCTTCTTTGCAAAGGTTGCAGCGATTTCTACATTTTCATTTACCGTGTAGGTATCTCCGCTTGTAAATGACTTTCCATTTACAGTTAATGAAGCATTCTTGTAACCTGTATTCGGTACAGCTTTGATTGTAAGTTTTGTTCCCTCAGATACCTTATCGCCACTCTTGATTACATTTCCGACACTATCTTCTACTGTTATAGTTCCGTTCGCCGGAGTTGCGAAAGTCACTGTGTAATCAGTAACTGCCTGAACAGGAAACACCTGAGTATCGCCCTTGTAGAGTCTCACGGCCGTGACAGTAGTCACACCGGACGTATAGGTGCAAAAACCAATTTCCTGCCATTCATCCTTTTCATCAAAGCACTCATCATAGTCCTCACTTGTCATAGCCCATGTATACTTAAATGTATTAGAATATTCCGCATTTTCATTTTCTTCTCTGTTATCCCTATCTATCTCTTTCCACGTATTAGTCGTTGAAGAGGTAACAAAAACACCTCCTACCCAATCAACTTCATAGTCAAATTCGAATGATATATCAAACTCTATCTTTGTCATATCACCGAAATTTGAAATGCCAAAAGCATCGCGGTCGAACATCAGACATGTTTTACTATCATCGATGGTTCCGGAAATACCTGTTCCGTTTCTGATTTCCCGAACTTCAGGATATCCATTTATACTTACATTACCTTCAGGCATTTCGAATTCCCATATATCATAGTTTTCTTCAGAGTTCCACTCCTTCCACTCAACATTCAGGATTTTTTCGTTTTCATCTTCAATCCAAAATCCAACACTAAATCCAGGGGCATTAACGTATCCAAATGAAACCTTATCTCCTTCCTTACACTTAACGACTTTGTTATAACCAACAACCTCTCCATTAATATAAACCGTAGCATATTTATCATTTATATTATTGGTAACATTGTAGGTCTTCGCAAAGGTTGCGGTGATATTTACATCACCCGTCACTTTGTGCGTTCCCGTTCCGCTGCTTGTGAAATCAGTATCGTTTACCTTAAGACCTGTGAGCTCGTAGCCATCATTTGCTGTAGCTGTGATCTTAAGTTCTGTTCCCTCAGATACCTTTTCGCCACTCTTGATCGTTGTATTACCACTTACTACTTTCACCGTTCCGCAACTAGAATCATATTCGATGGTAACAGTGCAGTCCCCGCTTACCGTTTCTGCATTGTCACTACTCACGCTATTTCCATCATTTTGCGTCGACTCCCCAGCGTAGGTGTCCGCCGGTGCCCCGGCGAAGGCTAATGTACTCATCGCCATCACGAGGGAGAGTAAACCAGCCAAAAATTTTTTCTTTTTCATCTTTGATTTTTCCTCCTTTTTAATGAAATAAGAAAATTCTCATGGCTTTTTCAATACAAGTCTTTTCTAATATTTAACAGGAATCTGTCGCAAATGCAGAAATTCAAGAAAACTGCTTATCTACACGCCCCCCGGCTAAAACCGTCAGGTATATACCCCGACACAAGGCAATGGTTTTATTCGTGCTTAACCAAGCAAAGGCTTTAAGCTCACTGTGCACCCGTAAGCTTGTCCCCCCGAGAAACGGCCGGATGAAAAGCCACCAGAAAAAGTGCGCTCCGCTGTACTTCCTGTGTTGTATTATCAAAGAACGAGTATCAAAAAAGCCTGTTACTTTTGGGTCTTTCGCCTCCGCCAAATGCTGACGGAGACGAAAACCCTTCTTTTAGAGAAAAACCACTCCGCAAAATGCAAAAAGAGTGCCGGCAATACGCCTGCACTCCCTCTGCACGAGCATAAACAAAAGCTCATAAAAAGGTTCTGGAAAAAGCTGCTGTACCGAATTTTGAGTACAAAAAATACACGTATCATTAGTTCAGGTCTTTAATAATCGAAAAAATGCTTTTCAAATAAAAAAACCTGTGATATACTAACAATCGTGTACCGCAGATTTATCTGTATCGTATGGCGCTGGTATCGCCTTACCCTGCCCAAGGATGTTTGCAGCATCACGAGGGCGGTACACTCTACTTTAAGCTTTCAATGTGCGATGGTTCCTCTGCATCCTATGTTAACACCATATCAACTCTTTTTCAAGTGTTTTTTTTAATTTTTTTCACAACTCTCAAAACCCGCGGAAATATGCGGGTTTTAAGAGTTACTTGGCTTCCATGAACCCATAGTTTTATCACGAACAAAGAATACCCCGTCCTTGATAATGCTCCCGGCGGAAACAGTTATGTCTTCTTTATAAATCTGTTGCTGCAGCCGGGGCATGTGATCTCGATCCTCCCGTGTCCTTTCGGGACGCGGACTATGCGGCCGCAGCGGCTGCACATAAAGTATCTGTGGGTATGTCTGTACTCCCGGGAGAGCTTCAGGAGCTTCACATATCTGCCCGGGCGCTTGATGATGTCGTGAAAAAAAGCATTCTCCCGGCGTCTCTTTTCTATATTGCGGGACAGCATACGGAATATGACATATCCCAGCAGGAGCAGTCCTATGAAAAGAACCACCCGGTTTCCCGCAATGCCTCCTATGACATATACGACTGTGCCGGCGATAAAGGCCGCAAAGCCCAGCTCGTCCTGTCCGTTTCTGCCGTACATGCAACGGCTCAGGTTCATCCTTAGTCTGTCAAACCAATTTCTCATATAAGCACATCCTTTGTCACATGATGATATGGTCTAGGTTGTCGCTGATGATGAATGTGATCCTCTCCAGGAACTTCATCTCCTCTTTCGATATTCCCTTGAACAGCTTCAGGTTGATCGTCTCCTTTATGACATTTGTCTCGTCGATAAGGAGCTTTCCTTTGTCTGTGATCTCGTAGCTCACGAACCTGCGGTCGTTCTTGTCCTCATAGGAATTCAGGTATCCACTCACGCATAGATTATTCATCGCCTGGGAGACATGTCCCTTGTTGATGCAGAGGGCACGGGATATATCACTCGCCGTGTCGGTAGGACACTGCCCGAGATACATCATGATGTCGATCTCGATCTGCCGCAGGCCGTATTTGGCGCGAAGACTTTCGTAGAGATGCTCGAGCATCTTCTTAAATTTGCGTCCCCTGAGTATCACACTTAAATCATCTTTCGCTTCCATCGTGCATTCACCTTGTTTAGTACTAAACCGTTTAATGTTAAACTAATGTAGCATAAAAATAAGGCGGTGTCAAACACGAATATCGTAGTGATTTTTGCCAAAAATCACGGGAGATATGAGTGTTTGAGCAGCACATTGCACACAACGTGTGCGTGCTGCGTATCATAGTCGGGGGCAAAATACCTTTTGACCCCGACATCATATATGGTTATAGTGCAAAATGATACCAGGCATTTGGGGAAAGCAGATGCGCGCCCCCTTGAAATCCCTCCTCTTTTTTGTTATTATTCCTCCAGATATAAACATCTGAACGGAGGTGAACCATGGAAATGAAGACTCCCCCTATGGGTTGGAACAGCTGGGACTGTTACGGTCCGGCAGTTGACGAAGCTACGGTAAGAAAGAACGCCGAGTATATGGCGAAGCACCTGAAATCCTACGGCTGGGAATATATTGTGGTGGACATACAGTGGTCACAGCCCACAGCATCTTCACACGAGTACCACCCCTTCACCGAGCTGTGCATGGATGAGTATTCGCGCCTCATACCGGCCGAAAACCGCTTTCCGTCATCGGCGGGCGGCGCAGGCTTTAAGCCTCTGGCCGGGTATGTACATTCGCTCGGCTTAAAATTCGGCATACACATTATGCGGGGTATCCCGCGACAGGCCGTCCACAGAAACACTCCTATCCTCGGCAGCTCTCACACCGCCAGAGAGATCGCAAAGCTTGACAGCATCTGCGTCTGGAACACGGATATGTACGGGGTGAACCCGGATGCCCCCGGCGCAAAGGAATATTACGACAGTATCTTCGCACTCTATGCCGAATGGGGAGTGGACTTCATCAAGTGCGACGACATCGCTCGGGAGATTCCAAAGGAGGAATCAGAGCTGATCCTGCTCTCCGACTCCCTGAAAAACTGCGGCCGAGATATGATACTCTCCCTCTCCCCCGGACCTGCATTGCCGGAGAGATCTAAGCTTTACAGGGAAACCGCCAATATGTGGCGCATCACAGACGATTTCTGGGACGAATGGAGGCTGCTCTACGGAATGTTCGAGCGCTGCGAAAAGTGGTGTACACACACAGGCCTTGGAAATTACCCCGATGCGGATATGCTGCCGATAGGCGCACTCCGTCAGGATTACAGTAAAGATGACCGCACAAAATTTACCGAGGACGAGCAGTACACTATGCTGACGCTCTGGAGCATCTTCAGATCTCCGCTATTCATAGGCGGCGAAATGACAAAGT
>CALFUE010000101.1 GCA_937916345.1 uncultured bacterium | reverse complement strand
ACCTGTTGAATTCCGCGATTATAACTTCTTTTTCCAGGGAATTCCTGTAGCATCTGTTTGACGACATTGCATCATAGGAATCAGCGACGCACACGATTCTCGCAAAGAGCGGTATCTCCTCTCCCTTTAATCCGTCAGGATAGCCGGTGCCATCATATTTCTCATGATGGTAATGAGCCACCTCCGGTATCTCTTTTATGGCTGTGAAGCCGCTCAATATCTCTCCGCCCTGGGCGGCGTGGGTCTTTATCACCGCAAACTCCTCAGCGTTCAGTCTGCCGGTCTTCTTTAGGATACTGTCCGGAACTCCTATCTTTCCGGCGTCATGCAGCAGGGCTGAAAAATACAGATTTTCCACCTGATAGGCAGGAAGCTTTATCCGTCTGCCTATCTCCGCCGCGTATTCAGCGACTCTCTGAGAGTGACCATTCGTGTAAGGATCCTTTGCGTCTATGAAGTTCACGAATACACTCATGGACTGGAGTATGACCTTTCTGTCCTGCTCTCTACTGATATCCATCTTTCTCTTGATCAGAGTCCTTGTGAAAAGGACGATCAGAGCCAGAATCCAAAGAGCGCACGCTATGAGCAATACAAAGAACAGCCATGTCTGTGTCGGCTTGTACACAACCACGGGGTCGATCACGATATCAGTGGGCCTGATCAACTCGTAGGCTCCCAGTGTGATCAGGATCATCCCGAAGGTTCTGTGTGTTCCTGCGTTTATCAGATCCACCTTCTCGTCCGGCATGAGCGTTAATGTCGTACCGTCAAGGATGTAATCCACATTCCAGATACTGTCGATCTCAATCCTGTCAGGCACCGTCATTGTCACCTTCCAGCTCTCTATATCATACACACTGTTGTTGTATATTATCCAATCGTACTCCGCTCCCAGATGGAAACGATCCTCCTGCCACTGCTTCGGTGTGGACAAGCCCACAAACACCGACTCATTTTTCTCAGCCGGATCCAGTGAAGCCGAATAAGACTTCTCCCTCTCAAGAAGGTTCTTTGCCATGAAATCATTAAATACAAAGCCTGCTGCTATCGCCACGGCCAATATGATCATTATGATGAGGGGTAGCTTTTTCAATTTATCACTCCTCCCCTGACCAGCAGTAGGTACACAGTTTTTCGCGTCCAATACCCACGGCCTCTATCATATCGTCGAGCCTGTTATAGGCGAGAGATGTGAAACCCATCTGGCGCTTTATTTCCTCAAGCATATGATGATACCTGTCAGAATCGGGATTTACATAATCGTAGAGTATGTCCCTCTCAACATCCTCTCCCTCTGCGGCCTTAATGACACGTCTGGCTATGAGCTCCATCTCTGAGGTAGAACGGGAGAAATTGATATATTTACATCCGAACATGATGGGCGGACAGGCGGGACGCACATGCACCGCCTTTGCGCCGCTCTCATAGAGAAATTCCGCCGTCTCCCTCAGCTGTGTCCCGCGGACTATCGAATCATCTATCAACAGGATCTTGTGCCCGTCTATCAATTCATGTACCGGGATCAGCTTCATCTTTGCAATAAGATCCCTCTTTGACTGTATCGTCGGCATGAAAGACCTGGGCCATGTGGGTGTATATTTGATGAGAGGTCTGGAAAAAGGTATTCCGGAAGCATTTGCGTATCCCACGGCATGAGCCGTACCGGAATCCGGCACACCGGCCGTAATATCCGCGTCTATTTCTCTATCCCTGTCCCGAAGCGCCATCTTCTCACCGCAGTTGTATCGCATCTGCTCCACGGATACGCCCTCGTAAACTGACGACGGGTAACCGTAATAAACCCAGAGGAATGTACATATACGCATCTTATTTCCGGGAGCGGAAAGCGTGTTGACCCCATCGGGCGTCATCACAGCGATCTCCCCGGGACCAAGTTCTCTCTTTGGCTTGTATCCGAGATTCAAGAACGCGAAAGACTCAAAGGAAGCGCAATAACCCTCCTCCTTCTCTCCTATCACAATGGGCGTGCGCCCGTACTTGTCTCTGGCCAGATATACGCCGGAAGGAGTCAGGAGCATGATGGACATCGAGCCGTCTATGCGCTCCTCAGCATGCTTTATACCTTCTATTATGTTATCCATTTGATTTATCAGGATGGCAACCAGCTCTGTCGCATTTATGGCGCCCCCTGAGAGCTCCATGAAATGACTTGTGCCGTTCTCGATGATCTCTTCGGCGAGTTCGTCAAAATTGTTTATGCGCCCCACCGTTGTGATGGCGTAGGTTCCGTGATGGGATCTCATGATCAAAGGCTGCGGTTCGTAATCCGAGATACAGCCTATGCCCATATACCCCTTCATCTTGTGAATGTCCTTGTCAAATTTTGTACGGAAGGGGGCAGATTCTATATTGTGTATCGCACGGTTAAATCCATCCTTGCCATAAACCACCATGCCTGCCCTTCTAGTTCCCAAATGTGAATGATAATCCGTACCAAAATACAAATCAAAAACACAATCTTCTCTCTGCGCTGACGCAAATAATCCGCCCATGTAATCCTCCTATAACTTACACCGGTAAATATTCATCAATACTTTCCGGAGCTTCCCGAGAACGAGGAACCGGATGAAGAAGAAAAGTCTCCTGAGTTACTGTCGGAACTGTTCGCTCTCTCGGTTCTTGTGACATTTGAGTACAAGAAGAAATCCCTGCTCGTATTCACATGCATGCTGTTCTGCCTCACATAATCAGTAGCTCCTGCCTTGAACCTGACAGTCTTGTTCCTGCTCTTCAGTGACTGGGAATATACAGCCCCTGCAACCACTCCCACAAACAGAGCTATGGCTGTGGCAAGTAATCCTCCGAATGGCTTTTTGTAGGGAGTTCCCGCCTGCTCCATACCTATCATCTCGTCCGACAGCTCGGCGAATCTGATGTAGGCTTCGTAAAAATTGTCATTGTTCAGATAATTATCCACAACTATCTCTGAGATATAGTCTCTGGCATCTGAATTAAAAGCCGTCATAGCCTCCCCTGTTTCAACTATGACCCAGTCCCGATCCTCAGTCGCAAGAAAGAGCATCACGCCTCCCGCGGGAGCCGACTGGTATCCCAGCTCTTCATATTTATCCGCGGCGTAAACCCTGATATCGCTCCCGTTATAGTACCTGGTGTCATAGACTGTGACATCCATGCCATACTTTTCACTGACTCTCTTCAAGGCCTCATTGACCTTTAGCCGCTCGTCAGCAGTACACAGATTCTCATTGTCTATGAAGTAAACCTTCTCTCCCGAGGCACTGATTGCCGACTCAGCAAAAACCGGCACGCTTAAAAGCAGACAGATGATAACGGAGGTCATAGATACTATGCCTTTTTTCAATAATCCTTTCATCTCATCCTCCTTTACAGCATGTGCAGAAAAAACTGCAGTCCGAATACTGCCGCGGCGGCAATAACACCCGCGATGCCGAAGCGGATCCAGTATTTGGTTTTATCTACAGGCAGATCGCCTACAAATTTTCCGGTCTGACCGTTCATCGCGAAAAGATACTGCTTGCCGGCCCAGGTCGTAGTCAAAACCCATACAGGGTATAGCGCGTATTTTACGGCGCTGTTTTTTAGGGTGATATTTGTCACCTCAGGCATCACGGTGGCATAACCCTTCACCGTCGACGCAAAAGCATCCGCCGTACTCTGCCTGATACGGTTATTCGCGCGGTCAATGCTCTCCTTGTCATCCACATCGTACTTGTCTGCCAGATACCCTGCCAGATAAGCCGTCTGAAAATCAACCGCTCCGCTGAAATCAAAGGGTTCGATGGATTCCATCAAATCGTCCGGCATGCGGCTGGACCCGTCCACCGGAACATGTGCAAATCCAATATCTCCGCTTCTCACAGCTCCGAAATAACTGGTCTCCGTGTAATTGTACTTCGAATCACTCCAGGTGCGCACTCTGGTGCACTTGTATCTGATATTTGCATCTGCATCCGCATCAAAGAGCCAGAAGGGAACGTAGACTCCCTTTATCTCATCCAGATGATTCTCATCCTTAAAAACATCGGGGAGCAGCGGTTTCCCATTGTAATGAGAGAGCAGTGCTGCCTTCGCAGCCTTCTTGTCGTACTTGAAGGGTATCACATAATCAGGCTTCAGCGAGCCCGAGAACTGTCCCATCATAACCACGGGATTTCCGCAGTAGGGGCATGATGTGGCTCCCGTCACGGCATCCGCCACGATCTCTCCTCCGCAGGACTTGCAGACATAGCTGTTCAGCCCTTTTACATCTTCGCCCCACTCGCCTCCGGCATTTGTCTCCCACTTCATGTCATCCACGCCCTCATTCCTGAGTGCGTCATCAAAGTTTTTTAATGCCTCCATCTCGAACTCGGTATCGCAGAAGGGACACTTCATCTTTTGGACGGAGGTGTTGAACTCTATCGCACCGCCACAGCAGGGACATTTATATTCCTGGATATTTGCCATGTCATCTACCTCTCTGAAAAACTACGGTCTCGGCTTGCCGCACTCAGAACAGAATTTTCCTGTATTTGCAGCGCCGCACTCACAGGTCCCTACTCC
>CALFUE010000100.1 GCA_937916345.1 uncultured bacterium | reverse complement strand
TACATCGAGATCACAAAGGTGAGGACCGGCGGGGGAGCCGACGCAGAGAGCAGAAACGCCGCCCTTTGGACCTTGAAATATGTGCTGGTAAAAGCCTTAAAGCTGCTGCATCCTTTCATGCCCTTCATCACGGAGGAGATATTTATGAATCTCACTGATGAGGAGAGTATCATGATATCGAGATGGCCGGTTTATACCCCGGGTGAGTATTTCCCGGATGCTGAGAGGGCGGTCGGTCTGATCAAGCAGTTGGTCAGGGGCGTTCGCGATATCAGAACAGACATGAATGTGCCCAACAGCCGAAAGGCCGGGATTTTCATAGTGTCCCCGGATTCGGCGGTCAGAGATATTTTTAATGATAATAAAGAAGTATTCGTCAATCTTGCCTTCACTTCTTTCATAGAGGTAAAGGAGGACAAGGCGGGAATACCGGACGACGCGGTGAGTATTGTGATAGAGGGAGCGACTGTCTTTATGCCCCTGGACGAGCTCGTTGACAGGCAAAAGGAAAAGGACAGGCTGAATAAAGAGAGGGACAGGCTTTTAGGTGAGTTGAAGAGATCCGGGAATATGCTTTCAAATGAAAAATTTATCTCCAGGGCGCCAAAGGAAAAGGTTGATGAGGAGATGGCAAAGCAGGAAAAGTACAAGCAGTTGCTGGAAGAGGTGGAAAAGAGGTTAGCTGTTCTGTAGATCACAGAAAGGGGGCCAGGTATGTATACCGGTTCTGTTCCCGGAATGAGTATTTCGGAAGATCTGATGGAAGCCTATATGTTGGCGGAGGAACCGCCAAGAGGTGAATCCTACACGGTTGAATATCTGAAGGATGTGCTGCGCATCAACAATATAAAGATAGGTATCATAGAGGATGCGCTTCGCATGATCTGTGCCGGCGATTACTACGGAGAGCCGGTGCTGGTGGCAAAGGGTGAGTCCGCTTCAAACGGAGTGGATGGCAGATTTGCATACTTTTTCGACAGGGAATTTAACTCAAAGCCTACTATAAAGGAGGATGGCACCGCCGATTACCATACCCTGAAGATGATAGAAACGGTAAAAAGCGGTCAGGAGATAGCCCGCTATTATCCTCCTACCAAAGGGAGCAATGGTTTCAATATCGGCGCCAAATTCATTATGGCGATCCCGGGAAAGGATCTGCCGAAGCTCCGGGGCAGCGGCTTCGATATCAAGGAGCTGGAAAACGGCGAGATCAGCTATGTCGCCAATATCGAGGGAAAGATCACCGAGTCAAATGGGCGCATCACCATAAAGCCTGTCCACGAGCTGAACGGGGATCTGGATCTCACCCACGGAAATATAGATTTTAACGGTGATGTCATAATCCATGGAAAGGTCATAAACGGCATGGAGATAAAGGCGGAGGGCCCCGTCACCGTGGACGGAGTTGTGGAGGCCGCCACTATTTACGGCAAAAAGGGTATCGTGCTGCGCAGCGGCGTGGTGGGTTGCGAGGGTGCTGTCATCAGCTCAAAGGGTGACATCACTGCCAGATTTCTCGAGTACGCCAAAGTAAGCTGTGGCGGTAATATCGAGGCCGAGGCATTCCTTGATTCAGATGTGGAATGCGACGGGACCATCACCCTAAAGGGACGAAAAAGCTCCATAGTGGGCGGTCATGTCCATGCAAACCTCGGCATAGACATTCAGAATGCCGGAAATGAAAAAGAGATAGCGACGCATCTGTCAGTCGGGCTTCCTAAGACGCTTTTGATCCGCGGCGAGGAGATAAAGACAAAGCTTGCGGACGACAAGAGATACATGAAAAAAATAGACGATGCTCTTGCCCAGATCGAGGTTTTCAGAAAGCAGGAGCCTGATAATCAGGAGATCAATGACAAGAGACAGATGCTCTCCATAGAGCATATCAGGACTCACGCCATCATTGCAGGCGAGGAGGACGAACTCAAAAAGCTGAACGAGGCAAAGATGAACAGCCTGAATGCTGTGATCCGCGTACAGCGCATGGTATACGGCGGCGTAGTCATAGGGCTTGGACAGGATATCATAAAGGTCAGCGAGGAGCACGACTGCGTGGAATTCAAGCGCGAGGGCGGCCTGATCAAGATGTTTTCAATGAAGATAACTGCTAACAAATAAGAGGATTTTGTATGCTTGACTTTGAAGAGGAATTAAAGAATTTTAAAGAGCTTCCCGAGATAGAGGATGTAAAAGTGGGGCTCTATGAGACGGATGTCACCGATCTGGCGGATGTGATGCAGCGTATGATAGATTCAGTTGCGGGAAACGACGGAGCGAGGTGACTTTAATTGGAATGCTTTTACTGTGGTTCGGTCGTGGACAGAGAGAAGATCTGTCCCGTGTGCGGCCGGGATCTGAGGGAATATATCAGGTTTCTTGACATATCTGATCATCTTTACAACAAGGGTCTGCTGCAGGCGCGTGAGAGGAATCTGAGCGGTGCGGTATCGACCCTTAAATTATCTCTGGCCTACAACAAGGTAAATATCGACGCGAGAAATCTGCTGGGACTGGTTTATTACGAAAGAGGCGAGGGAAGTCTCGCCATCGGGCAGTGGCTCGTCAGCAAGAGTTTCAAGCTGGAGGACAATATCGCCACGGATTATCTGGAGGATACCGACAGGAATACCATCGAGAGGGAACGCATCAACGCCACCGTAAAGAAATACAATATCGTTGTGGGACATCTGCAGAGAGGCGACTACGATCTGGCTTCCATGCAGCTGAAAAAGCTGTTGTCCCTCTCACCCAATTTCATACGGGGCAGGCAGATACAGGCTCTCATTGCCATGATCGAGGACAAGCCCGAGGTGGCGGTAACTACTCTCCATGAGGCCATGAGGATAGACGCGGGAGATCCCCTGACGCTCCTCTGTCTGAAGGAAGCGCGGGATCTGCAGCGCAATCTGTCCCGCCCCAGGC
>CALFUE010000099.1 GCA_937916345.1 uncultured bacterium | reverse complement strand
AGTAACTTCCATCTCCGGGATCTCAGGGGGTAGAAGTTAACTTTTCAATTGAACAGTTGAAAAAATTTTAGTGATGTGACAACAAACCGGAGTAAAGGAGGAAATGTGTGAAATGAATGAAGAAGAGCTTCAGGAGAAGCGCAATAAAGCCAGAGCCGGAATAATGGGTACTTTGGACATCAGTACAAAGATCGCGATCATGGTAGTCGTATTCCTGGGTATTAATACGTTTCTTTGTATCTTTGTTTCAAGGAATTCTTACTCGACCCGTGTCCAGGATGTGATCAGAGAGGATATGATCGCCACAGCGACCAGCTACGGAAAATCTACCGGAAATCTCATACAGATGCTGGGAGACCAGCCTACCGCCGATCAGTTAGGAGCGTTGGTGGGTGACGCCGTGATCCCCAATGACAGTTCGGGATATATCTACATAGTTTCAGAAGACGGTACTATGCTCTATCATCCGACTCCCGAAAAGATAGGCGAGCCGGTGGAAAATGATGCCGTGAAATCACTGGTTTCATCCCTAAAGGCAGGCTCAATTCCGGCACCGGATGTGATCAAATATGTGTTCAAGGGACAGGACAAGTACGCCGGCTACTACATCACAAATGACGCCGGTATAAAGGATATCATAGTGGTATCCGCAGACCTCGGAAAGATCACTTCCGAAGCGGTTTCCATCCCGACGGATGTTATCGTGTTATCCCTCGTCACGGCGCTCATCATAGCGATACTTTCATTCATCTTTGTGAGGCTGTTTCTGCGTCCCATCACTCACCTCAATACTTCCCTTGAAAAGATCGCAGGCCTCGACTTTACACAGGATGCCGATCTGGAGAAGTATTACGGATGGAAGAACGAGACTGGAGATCTGGCTCGTCATACTATTACCATGAGCGACAGTATCGACAAGGTTACCGTGGGTATCCGCGATGCCGTGGATGATATCACGGATCACTCAGCCCGCGTAAGACAGGCTATGAGCGAGATATCTGATGCCTCTACGGACAACTCAGCTACGACACAGGAGCTGGCAGCAGGTATGGAGGAGGCTACTTCTACGACTCAGTCTATCGCTGACAATATGGAGATGATCGTGGAAAAGTCAGATGAGGTATCACGCCTCGCTACAGAGGGTATGGAGCTCTCTAAGGAGATCTACAGGCGCGCGGCCGCAGGTTCTGAGAACGCTGCAAACGCAAAGGCAAAGGCAGAGGTCGTATTCGTAGACATAAAGAAAAAGACTACAGTGGCACTAGAGGAAGCAAAGTCCATCGACAAGATCAATTCCCTTACGGAAACCATCCGCGGTATTGCGAGCCAGACAAATCTTCTTTCGCTCAATGCTTCGATCGAGGCAGCGAGAGCGGGAGAGATGGGAAAAGGATTTGCGGTTGTTGCGTCTGAGATAGGCGCTCTGGCCAATCAGTCTACCGAGACCGTAGGACAGATCAATGAGATCGTCAGTGAGATAAAGGTAGCTGTTAACGGAATGGCTGATTCGCTGACGGAGGTTATGAACTTTGCAGAGACTTCCAGCGATGAGAATCTGGGCATGATCGAGAGTATCAGCGGTTCTTACAGCGATGATACGGCAAGCTTCGAGAGCATTCTTAATCAGATGAAGCATTCGATGGACGAGCTGAGCGATAATATCTCAAATGTAAACAGATCTATCTCCGGAATGAACGATACCATAAACGAGTCATCCCGTGCTATTTCCGATGTGGCGGTAAAGACCGACGAGATCGTGTCAAAGACTACGTCTGCAATGGAGCTTATAGGGGAGACCACGGAGCACTCCGAGAGTCTCCACAATGTGCTGTCTGCTTTCAAGCTTTAATGCGCGGATATGTTCGATTGATTATTTTGCCGGTCGCTTACGCGGCCGGTTTTTACTGTTTGTTATTGTTCGTTACTATTTGTTACTATTCACAGCTTCGTTACCCTTTGTCTCGCTGCGTCGCATTCGGACACCGCCTTCGCTTACATAGGAACTGCTGCATACTTTAAGACATGGCTGTAAATAGTAACAACCATAATTTGAACCTTTTGACCATTGCATCATTTCATCTTGAAAAAATGTATCCAAAGTGGTAAAGTATCTATTTGTAGGAAACGAACAAAATATTTGCGTTTTGGTTGTTTCCTGTGCCGGATATTTAAAGTCCGCTCCCGGTGGATCTGGTGTAAGATTTGCGGTCGCTTTGCGGAATTCTTCTGCAAATCTTCAGCGCTTTTCGCCGGAGGCCTTATCACGGGCGGGGCGTTTTTGTGTTCGTGATAAACTGACGTTATCAGAGGTGAAAACATGCTGAACATTAGCGGTATACATGAAGGCTTTGTGCTGGATCACATAAAGGCGGGCATGGGTTTGCAGATTTACGAGGATTTGGGCCTGAGGCAGCTGGGCTGCCCCGTGGCGATAATCCAGAACGCCAGATCCAACAAGATGGGCGAAAAGGACATCATCAAGGTAGAGTGTCCCGTTGAATCACTGAATCTGGAGATACTCGGCTTCATCGATCACAATATCACCGTAAATGTCATAGAGGATGATAATATAGTTGAGAAGAGAGAACTCCGTCTCCCCATGGAAGTCAAAAATATAATCCACTGTAAAAATCCCAGGTGCATTACATCGGTTGAGCAGGAGCTTGATCATATATTTGTGCTCACCGACCCCGAAAATGAAGTTTATCGTTGCAGATACTGCGAGACAAAATATAAGAGGTAGAGTATGAGACATCTCATCGAACCAAGTGATTTCTCGGTGGAGGAGTTGAAAAGTCTGCTTGAGCTGGCGGGCGATATCGAGAAAAATCCCGAAAAATACGCCCATAAATGTGAAGGCAAAAAGCTTGCTGTCTGCTTCTACGAGCCCAGCACCCGTACGAGACTCTCCTTTGAGGCCGCAATGCTCAATCTCGGAGGCAGGGTACTCGGCTTCGCATCGGCAGATTCCAGCTCGGCTGCAAAGGGCGAGAGCGTATCGGATACGATCCGTGTCATATCCTGCTACGCGGATATATGCGCCATCCGTCATCCAAAGGAGGGCGCAGCCCTGGTCGCGAGCCTGAAATCGGGTATTCCGGTTATAAACGCCGGTGACGGAGGTCACTCTCATCCGACGCAGACATTGACGGATCTAATGACCATCTGGTCTCTGAAGGGCAGGTTTGAGGGCTTAAGGATTGGCTTCTGCGGCGATCTGAAATTCGGTCGTACCGTCCATTCCCTCATTGAGGCGCTTATCAGATACGGAGGCGTATCCTTCTCACTGATCTCACCGCCGGAGCTCAAGGTTCCCAGCTATATCAGGGATGAGCTGCTGGAAAAGAACAATATCCCCTATACGGAAGTGGTAAAGCTCGAGGATGCCATCGGCGATCTGGATATACTCTATATGACGAGAGTCCAGAGGGAGCGTTTCTTCAACGAAGAGGATTATGTCCGCATGAAGGACTTTTACATACTGGACAGGGCAAAGATGGCTCTGGCGCGTGAGGACATGCTTGTGCTCCATCCTCTGCCCCGTGTGAATGAGATATCCACAGAGGTAGATGACGACCCGAGAGCCGTTTATTTCAAACAGGTTCAGTACGGCGTCTATGTGCGCATGGCGCTGATACTTACACTGCTGGGACTGGCGTGATAACAGCCTTTATATCTCAGACAGAGATGACCCCCGCCTCTTAGCGAAGCGTAGGCGGGGG
>CALFUE010000098.1 GCA_937916345.1 uncultured bacterium | reverse complement strand
ATCGTGCTTAAGTCACACAGAAATCACAGATAACACAGAAAGCAGCGGAGCTGCGAGTTCAAGGTTCATGTTTCAAGTTTCAGGAGATTGCGGGTCAGGCCCGCAATGAGGGTCCCATCGGAGGAACCCTGGCTGATCAGGTCACTGATTCTGTCATAAATGGATTGGGAGACGCCATGGATACAGCGGCTTCGGAGGCAGTGGAAAAGGCAAAGTACGCAGCCAAGACAGCAGCCGGTTCCGCGGCAGGCGTGGCAATGGCATCCAATCCCGGACTTGTGGGGATCATGGAGACCGCGCAGAAGGCAATGGATACCGTGCAGATGGTCACGGATACTGTATCTACGGTAATGGATACCATCAAAACCGCCAAGGAGACGGCAGCGCAGGTCAAGGCTACCATCAAACAGGCTATGGAGGCAAAGGCAGCGGCGGAAGAGGCAATAGAAGCAGCCAGAGCATTGACCGCTCCTCCGGGTAAACCGACGCCGAAGCCCGGCGTCATAAGGCCCGCGAGAGAAAAGACTGTCGAGATGGTGGACGAGAGCGATTATGAGTTCGTTGTCAAGGTGGCGAGAAGGTACAATTACGAGTTTTTCGTGGTGGCCGGCAAGCCCTATTTCAGACCGGCAAGGGCGATCAAGCCTCTCCTTATCACATTGACCAGCGACAACGGCATCAAGTCACTCAATATAGAATACGACCTGACTACTCAGGTGGGAAAGGTAGAGGTGAGAGCCACCAATCCCACGAAAGGAACGCTTATCTCAAGTTCACAAAAGATCGGCACCAAGCTTTCCATGGGAAGCAAGACCAACAAGATAGTATCGGGAGCCAAATATGTGTATGTGGATTCCACGCTGTTCTCAAAGGAGGATGCGGATGATCGCGCAAATGCAATAGCCGACGAGATATCTTACAGATTTGGTACCTTGGAGCTGGAAATGATCGGGCTGCCTGAGATGATGCCCGGCAGATTTATGAGTGTGACATCCTTTGGCGATGGGGTGAGCAACAATTTCTACATCACCTCCGTAAAGCATGTATTTGATACCGAGAACGGCTATATCACCAGGATCTCGGGCAAAACGCCGGCGGTTGAGTTCGATGCGAATGCAGTGTTCTGACATATAAGTATTTAGAGGAGTTATAAGAAATGGCACTTTACGACACACTATCCGATATGGTGAAAAAGGATGTTACCAAGACGGAGACCGGAGATAATCGTATTCTCGGTGTGATGATCGGCGAGGTAGTTCAGAATTATAATGACAGCTATCCCGGAAGAGTATGCGTGGCTATAACGGCAAGGGAGGATGATTCCAATGTACTGCAGTGGTGCAGGGTAGCGATGCCTTCCGCCGGAAAAAGCTGGGGACACTATTTTCTTCCGGAGATAGGAGATCAGGTTCTTGTTGCCTTCGAGTACGGCAATATCGAGAGACCCTATGTCATAGGCTGTGTGCCCCGGGAGGGAGATAAATTTGAGAAGGGTGCAGTCGATGAAAACAACACCTACAAAAAAATAACCTCCAGAAACGGGTCTACGGTCACATTTGTGGATTCCGGCTATGACGGCGAGAGCGACAAGATACAAATACGTACAGCAAAGAACTATCACCTGATTGATCTTGACAACGAGAACAACAAGATCACCATATCAAACAAGACCAAGGGCACAAAGGTCGTTCTCGACACCGACCGCAGCAGGATTGATGTGCAGTGTGACGACAAACTCACCATGAGGGTTTCTGACTGTGAGATAGTCGTAAACGGCAGAAGAAACGACATCACCATCAAGGGCAACAATGTCAATGTCAAGGCAGGGCAGATGCTTTCCCTTTCAAGCGACGGAAATACCACCTTGAAGGGACAGTCGATTTCAATAGAGGCATCGGGCGGAAGCGTGTTTGTAAAGGGCGGATCGAATATCACGCTGAACGCGCCGTCAGTAAACATTTAGTCAGGAGGCAGATATGCCGGATATCAATTTTTTAGGAAGAGGATGCGCCTTCCCCTTTGCAGTAAATCCTGCAACCGGACGCATAAAGTGCTCAGAAGGCAAGCAATCCGTGAGGGAGAGTATTTTCCTCATACTAAAGACCGCCGTGGGCGAGAGGCTCATGAGGTCTGACTTCGGAACAAACATTGGTTCATACGCTTTTATGACCATCAATCCGACCAGCATGCAGATGCTCCGCAGGGAGATAGTCAATCAGATCTCGAGATGCGAGCCCAGGGTGGACGATATAGAGCTCACCGCCGACAACTCTCAGGAGGGGGTTCTGCTGTTCAACCTCGAATATACGGTTCGGGACGATAATGTCCCCGAAAATCTGGTGTTTCCCTATTATCTGGATGTGAATGAGATCCAGGAGTCGCCTGAAACCGACGAAGAGATAGATCTTTCAGATATTCTTGAATCCGTAGGAGAGTATGCAAGTGACATCGAAAACTAATGATAATAAAAATGACATAAGAGAAGAGACCCTTGAAAGAATAGGAGAGCTGGCCTCATCCTACACTCCGGAGTGGAGATTTGACAGGGATAACCCTGATATAGGCACGGCTATCGGGATGGTTTACTCCGACCAGATGGAGACTATGGGCGATAAGCAGAGCAGGATTACGGAGCGTTTCCACAGGGAGTTTGTCAACTTCCTTGATCTCTCCCTGCTGCCGGCAAAGCCTGCAAAGAGCATCGTGCTGCTGAGTCTGACATCGGATACCATACCGGGGGCCTATGTTCCCAAGGGAACCAAATTCCAGGCTGCCGAAGCCATGATCGGTGATGAAAATGTGATATTCGAGACAGAGCAGAGCCTGTATGTCAGCTCATCGGATATCAGGGACATATTTATGTCGGATACAAAGAGCGGCAAGATTGTTCCCATCAGGGGAAATTTCGATATTCCCGGACTTCTCGGATCAAGGGAGAGCGATGGGGAGGATGCCCCCGAGGACGGAAGCTTTATACTCATGGCGCCGCCCATGAATGGTTTTACCCTCTTCGGCGAACACGAGGGCATCGGCAGCAATATGATGATCTTTTATCATCCTTCCGTCTTTGATATAGAGAATGATGACATCTATATCAGGATCGGGGATGGTGAGGAGGTTTACCGCGGTATATTGGATGGTACCTACAAGATCTATTACTACAATGATTACGAGATATTCTCACCGGTAGATTCCCTCAGGGAATATGGGGACGGGCAGACTCTTGTCATCCGGAAATCATTAAAGTGCGGTAAGATGAGTCTTTCCGGAAGAGATTACAGCGTGATGGCTCTGATAGCCGAAGTGCCCATTCAAAATGTAGTTACCGTGGGAAATATCACCTTTGCCTCATCCGGAGAGTTCCAGCCTGCTGAGGTTGTGACCGACGCCGGACTCGAGCGCGACAAAAATGATTTTCTTCCCTTTACGGGAGTGCTCAATCTCTATTCTGAGATATATATAGGGCATGACAGATATTTCGCCATGGGCGGATCTCATGTCACTATCAGATTTGATGTGGAATTTGAGGAGAGCGAGGTTGCTGTTCCCAGAAAAGAAGAGGACTCACGCCTTCTCATCATAAAGAGAAAGCCCAGGGCCACCAATACGGAAGTTCCCGTCCGTGCACACGCCGATGAGATAGTTGTAGAATACTACAACGGCATAGGCTGGACCGTTCTCG
>CALFUE010000097.1 GCA_937916345.1 uncultured bacterium | reverse complement strand
GATCCGGAAATGTCAAGGAGCTGAACCCTGTACATCCGCCTTTACAATCAGGTTCAGCTCCTTGACATTTCCGGATCTGATCTGAGAGAAGAGATCATCCAGAGAAACCCTGCTCCTGCTCTCCTCAACCAGCTTGTTCTTTCCTTCTGCAATATAGGTGTCGGCAAAGGCCTTTGCCTCCTTCTCAGAATCCAGCGCTACGAATATCTCGCCGGCGTCCGGAACTGAGTTCAGACCAAGTATCTCCACGGGGGTGGAGGGAGCTGCTTCCTTCACGCTGCGCCCCATATCGTCTATCATGGCACGGATCTTTCCATAGGAACTACCGCAGGCTACCGGCTGACCTACCTTCAAGGTTCCCTTCTGAACAAGAACTGTCGCCACGGCGCCGCGTCCCTTGTCCAGCTCTGCCTCGATGACGAGACCTCTCGCGTTTCTGTTGGGGTTTGCCTTGAGCTCCAGCACATCAGCCGTCAGAAGAATCATCTCCAACAGATTATCTATACCTTCCTTTGTGTGTGCAGACACGGGACAAAATACAGTGGAACCGCCCCAATCCTCAGGGATCAGCTCATACTCCGAGAGCTCCTGCTTTACCCTGTCGATATTTGCGGAAGGCTTGTCTATCTTGTTTATGGCTACTATTATTTCAACTCCAGCGGCTCTCGCATGGTTTATAGCCTCAATGGTCTGCGGCATCACGCCGTCGTCGGCTGCCACAACAAGGATAGCGATATCGGTGGAATTAGCACCTCTCATACGCATTGCTGTGAAGGCTTCATGACCGGGTGTGTCTATAAATGTTATGTCACGGCCGTTCGCGCGCACCATATACGCGCCGATGGCCTGTGTGATACCGCCGGCCTCCTTGTCCGTAACCTTTGTATTTCTGATGGCATCCAAAAGTGATGTCTTACCATGATCTACATGACCCATTACACAGACAACGGGGGGTCGTTTTCTCATGTCGTCCTCAGGATCCCCGGTATCCTTCAGCAATTCTGCAATGACATCCACCTTTTCCTCCTGAGTGGCAATAAAGTTGAACTCCAGAGCCAGCTTCTCAGCCTCCTCATAGGTGATATCACTGTTCATGGTGTACATCTGGCCTTTTTCAAAGAGCTTTTTTATGACATCGGAGGCAGTGAGCTTCAGCCTCTTTGCCAGCTCGCCAATAGTCATGTGCTCAGGCAGAGTGATCTCCTTGATAGAGTCTCTCTCCTCCTTTTCCTCCGCGGTAATTGCGCTCTTTTTATGCTGCTTGTAGCCGGTGGACTTTTCCAGGTTTTTCAGCTGCTCTGCGTGACGGCTGTTCTTGTCGAAATCTTTTGCATCGTGCTTTTCCTTGCCCTTTCTGCCCTTTCCTTTCGAATCATCTGATACGGCGGCTACTGCTTTTCCTGCCTCAGGTTTTCCCTGATGATTTTTATTAGCTCCGGCGAAATTTCGATTATTTTCATTGCGACCGGCGCCGCCTCTGCCGCCGTCACTGCGATTTTTATCATTTTGGGTGGTATAGATCTTTCGCTTCTTTTGATCGCTGACAGAGCCCTTTTGTCTTTTTTCTGCTCTTTCTTCAACCGGGATAATAACCTTCTCTCCTGTGGGGCCAAGTCTTCTGACCGGTTGATCCGGTTGACTAACCTCCGGTTTTTTCTCAACCGGTTCTTTAGATATTTCTTCAGGTGCTTCTTTCTTGACTTTGCTTTCATTTTTACCTCCGACCGGCTTTGCCACTGTAGGAATGAATCTGGCTACAGACGAGCGCTTAACCGGAGCAGGATGCACCGCCTTTGCCGCAGCCTTCTTGTTATCGGAAGGACTCACCACTGTCCTGCCCGCTCCTCTGCGGTGCTCGGGGTTCTCCTCCAACGCCCCGTTGTAAACGGCGGCAATGGAGCTTTTCTTGACAGGAGCTTTCTTCTGAGTCTCATCAGAGACAGGTGCCTCGGGAGTGAAATCCCTGTGGATCATCTCGACGATATCATCCTCGATATTACTCATATGGCTCTTGACATCAACGCCCTTCTCACGCAAAAAATCCAGTAATTGTGAATTTGCAGCGTGGATCTCCTTTGCCACCTCATAAACTCTTTTTGCCATTCTTACTCCTTTCTAAGCTTACCACGCAGCAACAGTGATAAATTGTCATCTGTCACCACACATACGCTTACCTCCTCCCTGGAAAATAACCGCCCAAGCTCACACTTTGTAAAAGCGCGGCAAATATCTATCCCCCTGAAATCTGCCATATCGGTAAATTTTTTTATCGTATTATCAGATGCGTCACAGGCGATCACACAGAGCTTCGCCTTACCGCTTTTTATCTTATCCTCGCACTTGCCGCCTCCATAGTATGCGCCCCTCGCTCTGACTGCCAAAGACAGCGCGTGGAAAGCTTCGTTATTTTCTGCCATGGCATTCCTCTAAGGCCGCAATCAGCAGTTCATCGGTTATGCTTAGCCTGTGCTTTTTTATTGCCTTCTCCAGACAGGTGGCATCATTGCAGATATACCTGCCCCGCCCCGGCATTTTTTTGTATGTATCGACAACATTTTTGCCATCAGAGACCGCTATGCGGATGAGATCCTCCTTAGGCATGACACTGTGGCAGCCAATGCAACTGCGCATCGGAATATGTCTGTCTGTCAAACCTCATCCTCCGGATGGAAAGCGTTATTCTCATCAAACCAGCCTGCATGGAATACAGAATCCTCATCATAGTAGCCAGCGACAAACACGCCGTTCTCGTCGATGACTCCATAATGGAACAAACCTTCCTCATCGAAATAGCCCTCATGGAAGGCGTTATTCTCATCAAAGTATCCGTAATGGAAGGTTGCGTTCTCGTCATAGTAGCCCTCGTGGAAGGCGCCGTTCTCATCATAGAAACCCTCGTGGAATACGCCGTTCTCATCGGTGTAACCATATTCCTCTTCTGTCGCCTGCTCCAGTTCTTCCTCGGGCACATCCTGGTAATCCTGCTCGTAATTGAGGAAATCGCCTGCCTCCTTCGCCTGAGTCTCTGATTTTATATCAATCTTGTAGCCGGTAAGCCTTGCGGCAAGTCTTGCATTCTGGCCTTCCTTGCCTATGGCAAGGGAGAGCTGGTAATCAGGTACCACTACCTTCGCGGTCTTGTCCTCGGCATCAGCGATAACGGAAATTACCTTTGAAGGACTTAAGGCGTTTTCTATTAGAAGAGCGGGGTTATCGCTCCAGTTGATTATATCTATCTTTTCACCCCTGAGTTCGGAAACCACTTCCGAAACCCTCGATCCGTTCTGACCCACGCAGGCTCCCACAGCGTCAACATCGGGATCGTTTGACCAGACAGCCATCTTCGTACGACTTCCGGCTTCTCTGGCGATTCCCTTTATCTCTACAATGCCCTGGGCAATTTCGGTTACCTCAGACTCAAAAAGCTTTCTGACAAGTTCCTTGTGTGTACGTGAAACCACGATCCTGGGACCTTTTTTTGTGGACTTTACTTCCACCACATAGAGCTTTATGCGGTCATTCGGAGAAAAATGCTCTCCCGGCACCATCTCTTTCTCGATCAGGATGGCATCCACCTTGCCGAGGTTTATGGCGATATTATTGCCCATATAGCGCTGTACCACGCCGGTCACAATTTCCCGTTCCTTATTGTAATATTCATTGAAGAGAACCTTTTTCTCTTCCTCGCGGATCTTCTGAAGGATCACATTCTTTGCCGTGGTCGTGGCGATACGGCCGAATGCAACGGATTCGAGCTCTATATCCACCTCGTCTCCTGCCTTCACATCAGGGTTAATCTTTTTGGCATCGGATTTCAGTATCTCATTGTCAGGCTCCTTGACATCCATCACCACCTTTTTAGTGACATAGACATGATATTCGCAGGTGTCCCTGTTTATCCTGGCCTTGACCTTTTCTGCCTTCTTGAACTGACTCCTGCAGGCTGTCAGAAGAGAAACCTCTATTGCCTCCAGTATCGAATCCCTGCTGATGTTCTTCTCCTGCTCGAGAACTGTAAGCGCTTCAAGCAATTCTGTATTTTTCATGATCTATTCCTTTCTTATATATCAAGACTCAGTCTTATGTTTGCAATATTTTTTCTGGAAAGGTTCATATCGCTGCCATCCACGGTCAATTTCACTGTATCCCTGTCAAAGCTTCTTAAAATCCCTGAGAATTCTTTTTTGTTGTCCTCGGGGGAAAATAGCTTTACATCGCATTTCTCACCTATCGAATACGAAAAGTGCCTGTCTTTCTTCAGTGTCCTGCCGAGACCCGGGGAGGAAACCTCAAAAATATATGCCTCATCGATGAAGTCCTCCGCATCCAGAACAGGATTCATTATCCCGCTCAGGCTTTCGCAGTCGTTTATATCAACGCCCCCGGGCTTGTCGATGTAGATTCTTAGGTACATATCTGTCCCTTCCTTCACATATTCCACATCGTATATCGTAAGCCCAAGTTTTTTCGCAGGCTCCTTCGCCAACTCCTCTGTTCTTTTCTCATAGTCGCTGTGTCTCGACATATCTCACCTCTTTACCTAAACTATGCAAAAAGCTTCTACACCCAGGTAGAAGCTTTCATACTTTCAGAGAATATATGAAGCAGTTCGTACGGGACTCGAACCCGTGTTTCCGCCGTGAGAGGGCGGCGTCTTAACCTCTTGACCAACGAACCGTTCCCTATACTATCGTATTTAAAACACGTTGTCAAGAACTTTTTTAGGATCCTTCTCCCCTTGCGAAAACCGCAATGCGCAATTGTGTGCTGCAAGTGCCATTCGGCTGTAAACAGCTGTAAATAATACTTAAAATAGAAACAGTTTAACAGCGCTAAACAATTACTTCAAATATAAATATTCATCAAATAGTTTTCTTTAGGAACTTCATTTGATGGCAGTTCCTTGAATTCAAAGCCGAGAACCGAAGCATATTCCTCTATCTGCTCATCAGGAAGCGCATCTATCTCTATATCCCGTTTCAGGCCCGCTGTCTCAAGGAATACATCCCCTGCTTTTATATTTTCAAATAATTTTTTCTGTCCGGAAAGGCAGAAGTTTCCTGCATCGCAGGCTCCGATGACCACATCCCCGTCGTCAGTCATATCTGAGATGGGCACAGTAGGGTAAATACACTTTGTATTAATAAGAAGGCGGCTTTTTGTGTTTCCCGCCTCATAATCCCTGGCGCACTCATCGATTTGCTGTGCTATCTGCCCAGGCGTCGCGTAGGTGCTCTCAATCACCAGATCAAAGTTTGCCCTGTCATAATAATCTATGCCATATATCTCCTGAAAGCGTGTGCGCTCCAGGTCAGCCCTGCGTTTTAATCCCTTCTGGGCGTCAATCAGGCTGCCGTACTCCTCTGCGTCCCTCTGGACTCCCGAGAAAACCCTGATGGCCGCCTCGTAGGTGTCCACCAAAAGAAAAACCTTGTAGCTCTTTTCAACGAAATGCCATGCGAGTCTCGAATCAAATACAGTATGATCCAGCTCGCTCCCGAGGCGTACGCTTCTTTCATCAATGCTCTTGTCAATGCTCTTGTCGGTCTTTGCTATGATATTCAGCTCCTCAACGGATATACCGCGTTCCTTGGCGATGCCTCTGAATATGTCTCCGGAGGAGACGATATCCCAGCCAAGAGCGGACAACTCCGTACATACGCTGGACTTTCCGCTCCCAAGATTTCCTGTCAATGTGATATTCATTTTCCGGCTCCTCTTCTACAGCTTTGTCATTTGATTGTACTCCAACTCAGGTACGCTTGCAAGAAATTTCCCTTGCAAAAATACAAAAATATCCTATCATAAATTATATGGAGAAAAAATATTACGAGCAGCAATCTATCATTCAGCAGAAGAAACTCCGGGAGATAATGCAGCATCTCCCTTCTTTCTGCCGTGAATTTTTTATAGGGATTGAGCAAAATACC
>CALFUE010000096.1 GCA_937916345.1 uncultured bacterium | reverse complement strand
AACAAAGCGACCGTCAAGTCGCTTTATCTTTTAATATTGAAGATTTTTCATTAGATTTTTAGCCTATAAAGATACACCGGAGGCGGTCAACTGTATCATGATCACAGCAAATGTGACGACTATCTGACCCAGGTGCAGGAGCTGATCCGTCACCAGATTAATCCTTAAAAGATTGGCCTTCACATGATCGATGTACGCATGGACAGCCGTGTCCGCTAAAAGGAGTATTGTGTAAACCAATACGCCTGAAATCCCTAATCTGCAAATAAAGATCATCACAGCGTAAGGCAGCAGGATCATGAAACTCCAGCTGAAGGCATGAGCTATCAGTGCCGGTATATGATCATTCCTATAGAGTTCCTTATACTGGGGATGCTGCCTCCACCACAGCTTCTGCTTCAGCTCGGAGAGCTTCCCCTGGAGATAGAAATCATCAACAATATGGAGAAATATCATCAAAAAAAATAAAAGCAAGCAGTATTCCATAATTATATCCTTGACAACCAATGATTATTATGATAGATTTTATAACTGTCTGTGAAAACAACACAGGGGATTGGTCAAATGGTATGATAGGGGTCTCCAAAACCTTTGGTGGGGGTTCGATTCCCTCATCCCCTGCTTCGTTTAGAATCAAAGGCTGATGCGAAACGCACCAGCCTTTTTTCTTATCTTTATCCTTTTTACAGCTCGCAGCTTCCTGCTGTACGCGGGAACGGGATCACGTCCCTGATATTGCTCATTCCCGTCAGATACATCAATATGCGCTCAAACCCAAGACCGAAGCCCGAATGAGGCACAGTACCGAATCTGCGGAGATCCAGATAATATTCATATTCGGAAATATCCATTCCCAGTGTGTTCATTCTCGCCAACAGCTTGTCCAGATCGTCCTCCCTCTGGGAACCTCCGATGATCTCCCCTACTCCGGGAACGAGACAATCCACGGCTGCGACGGTTTTTCCGTCAGGGTTCTGCTTCATATAAAAGGCCTTTACATCCATGGGATAGTCCGTTACAAACACAGGCTTCTTAAATATCCGCTCGGTTAGATATCTCTCGTGCTCTGTCTGAAGCTCCACGCCCCAGGATAGCTTGTACTTGAATTCATCACTGTGGGGAGTGAGCAGCTCGACAGCCTTTGTGTATGTAATCCTCTCAAAATCAGAGGACTTCACATGGTTGAGTCTCTCGAGAAGTCCCGTATCGATCCTCTCATTCAAAAACTCCAGCTCCGCCGGAGCATTCTTCATCACATAGTCTATGATATATTTGATCATACCCTCTGCATAATCCATATCATCCGCCAGATCGGCAAACGCTATCTCGGGCTCGATCATCCAAAACTCGGCAGCATGTCTTGCCGTATTGGAATTTTCAGCCCTGAAGGTGGGACCAAAGGTATATATTTTTTTGAAGGCCGTGGCGTAAGTCTCGCCATAGAGCTGTCCCGATACCGTCAGACTCACATGATGACCGAAAAAGTCGTTTGCGTAATCAGCCTCTCCGGCCGGAAGCGTAGTGACAGAAAACATCTCTCCCGCGCCCTCTGCATCGCTGCCCGTGATGATTGGAGTGTGTACATATACAAATCCAAGATTCTGAAAATATTCATGGATAGCCATAGCAGTAAGGGATCTGATGCGGAATACCGCCTGAAATGTGTTTGCCCTGGGGCGCAGATGGCTGATAGTGCGCAGGTACTCAAAGGTGTGTCTCTTTTTCTGGAGAGGATATGTGTTGTCACACTCTCCCAGCACATTTATCTTTTTGGCGGAAAGCTCAAAGGGCTGTCTGCCGTCGGGCGTAAGGGTAAAGATACCCTCGCATGAAACGGCCGCCCCTGAGAGAAGCTTTGAGATACTCTCGTAATCTTCCATTCCCTCCTCATATACGACCTGAAGAGGTGAAAAGTACGTTCCGTCGCCAACACTTAAAAACCCGACATTCCTGGATGACCTGTTGCTCTTTACCCATCCGCAGATCGTGATGTCTTTTCCGCCAAAATCCTTTTCGTTATCAAACAGTTCTTTTATATCCGTGTGCTTCATGACTTTTTTTCCTCCACCTTTACTGTTTTTGCAAGCTCATCTATCGTCTTTTCCATCTTGTATCTCTGCCTCAGATAATCTCTTCCCGTCTGGTATTTTGAAGAATATTTGTATACAACCTCCTCACTGCTGTAACCGTATGTACCTGCAGAGACGATGGAGTCAATATACTCGTCCAGCTCCTCATCACTCACGGTTACCTTGAGCTTATCGGCCACGGCCTCAAATACCAGCTGCTTTTTGGTATTCTCCACAACCTCCTCCCGAAGCTGTGTATAAAACTCATCCATTGTCAGCTGATAATTTCCCTCTACATAACTCTCGAAATCATCCAGTTCGTTTCTGTTTTGAAGGATCCCGACCCACTGATCACACAGCTGATCCACCAGTCCGTCCGGTATATTTATCTCAGCCTCCGAAATCACCTTTTCGGTGACAAGATCCTCGATCTCGGTCTGTTTTTGCTCCTCGCCCATCTCAACAAGCCGCTCCCTGACATTTTCCTCCAGCTCGGAAACCGTCGCCATACCGAAATTTTCACTGACAAACTCATCCGTCAGCTCATCATAGGTCATGGATATCTGTTTGTCGATGGAATTGACCGTGACGGTGAATACTACCGCAGCTCCCGCAAGCTCCTCACTCCCATAATTCTCCGGGAATGTCAGATCCAGATCCACGGTATCTCCCACGCGCACTCCGATGAGTCCGTCCTCAAAGCCCGGAATGAACTGCCCCGAGCCTATGGTCAGGCGATACCCTGTGGCGGTTCCGCCGTTAAAGGCCACACCGTCTTTCTTTCCGACATAATCTATATTTACGATGTCTCCGGTCTCGACCACCTGCTTATCCGTGACTTCATATATCGCTTGGTATGCCAGCAGACTCTCGATATTATTGTGGACTATCTCGTCCGTCAGGGTGTAGTCGTTTTCAAGAGTCACGGTCATATCGTCAATATTACCGAGAGTGACACATTCATTCACAGCATAGCTCATTATCGGATCCGTCACCTCAGGCACCGCGTAGGGATCCTCAGCCTCGATATTGTGGGCGAGCACCGACTCCCCCGAATCTTCCTCATTTCCTGAGGCATTACTGTCATTTCCGCCGCATCCCCACAGAGTAACGGCAGAAGCGATCATCAAAACCACCAATAAATTTTTTTTCATATATATCCTTCCCTATGATCCGTCAAATAAAGGCAAGTATCAGCTTTAGCAGAAAAATCCCCGTAGTCAAAGGCTACGGGGAAATAATTATCACATCAAACCTTTTGAATGTCTGTGATATGGGGGTTTGCGCCTTCATACCAGTAAAGGAAGCCTGTCAGATCAACAGTGTCTCCTATCGAAAGAGCCTCAGCCGCCTGATAAACGTCTGTTGAATCGTCTCTCAAATATGACTCTATGGTAAATGTGTACTCGTTTCCGTCGAGCGCAGCCTTGAAGTAGACATCATCGCCTCTTGAACCTGAATTGTCCCAATTGTAGAAGAATGGAACATCATTTCCGTTCTCATCCTGACCTGCCGCAACGATCGTCAGACCCTTGAAGGTAACCAGCTCATTCTGATGATCGATGAGGGAGTCCGAACCCAAAAGAGCAGTAACATCAACAGGCTCTGCCAGAAAGCTTCCATCCTCTATCTCGATGGTTCCGTCAACTATCTCTACCTCTCCTGACCACTCGGATTTAAACCCTGTAACCTTGATCTTTGTGCCGGGAACAAGGAGCGCGTAATCATCCTCTGAAACCCCTGCATTATAGATAAAGAAAGCGCCGTCTTCATTCTGGGTATAGAGAGTAGCCTGATTCTCCCACCATGACTGCTTGTCCTGTACATAGGTCTCTACTGCCACGGGTGTATCCAGATCAGCATCAATATACTCCTGATAGCTCATGACACGAGCCTCGTCAGAGACATCAATCACCGCTTCTTCAACAGCCGCCTCAGCCTCCGAAGCATTTTCCTCTATAGTCTCAATCGCTTCCTCTGCCGCTTCCTCTGCCTCCTCAACAGCTTTTTCAGCCGTCGCGGTGTCGCTTTTGTTCTGTCCGCAGGCACCGAGGAACACCGTCATTGACAGCACAAGTGCTGCCGCCGCTCTTCTTTTCATTTCATAATCCTCCTCTGATAATGCCAGTTTACTATCTGACTCATACTAAATTATCTTATACAAAGATTATGCGTCAATCACATTTTAATCAAAATTCATTTGAATATGGAGTAAATTATGTAAAATTTGACTAATATCAGAGCTCGTCCTCCATGACCACATGTATCTTGCTGGCGTTCAATGTACTGACCGCGCCCTTCGTATCCGTCACACGGAACACAAAGCAGGCGTCCTTCACATCCTTCGCGCTGATAGACGCGTACATATACTCGATATTGATGCCGTTCTCGCTCATGATCTTTAATATACCGTTTAAGCCCCCGGGCACATCCGAAGCCTTGCACACCACCACAGGTGTGAGGGAGCAGACAAACCCTGCCTCCTTCAGCGTGGTGGTAGCCTGATAGGTATCGTTTACAATGATCCTTGCGATACCGAAATCCTTTGTCTCTGAGACCGTCATTGCCCTGATATTTATCCCGCCGTCTCTGAGCACCCCCGTCATTGCATTTAAGGTTCCGGGCTTATTCTCCAAAAAAACCGAAATCTGATTTACACTCATATCGAGCCCTCCTTTTATCTCTCATATCTTTCTGTTGTCGATGACTCTCACGGCCTTTCCCTCACTTCTCGTGATGGACTTAGGCTCAACCAGCCTGACATTAGCCTTGATGCCCAGCATAGACTTCAAGTCTGCAACCAGCTTTGACTGACGCTTCTCGATCTCTCCCACATCATCCGAGAACATCTCAGGAGTCATCTCGACCATTACATCCAGCGTATCCGTATTGTTCACGCGTCCCACCAGTATCTGGTAATTAGCCTGGTAACCGTTGTTCAGCAGAACTGTCTCGATCTGTGACGGGAATACATTTACGCCCCTGATTATCAGCATATCATCGCTTCTTCCCTTGGGCTTGCACATTCTCACATGTGTCCTTCCGCAGGAGCACTTCTCTCTGGTGAGCATGCAGATATCCCTGGTTCGGTAGCGCATCATGGGAAATGCCTCCTTGTCGATGGCTGTGAACACAAGCTCGCCCTCCGAACCCTCGGGCAGCACCTCCTGTGTATCAGGATCTATTATCTCAGCGATAAAGTGATCTTCATTTATATGCATACCCTTCTGCTCAGAGCACTCGAAGGCCACACCGGGACCCGAGAGCTCTGTCAGGCCATATATATCAAATGCCTTTATTCCCAGGGTCTTTTCTATGTCATGGCGCATCTCCTCGCTCCATGCCTCGGCGCCGAATATACCCGCCCGTAAAGGTATATCATCGGGTGAGAGCCCCATCTCCTTCATGCTCTCCCCCAGATAAGCCGCATAGCTTGGAGTGCAGCACAAAATGGTGGCGGAGAGATCCCTTATGAACATAATCTGGCGCTCTGTGTTTCCAGAGCTGGTGGGAATCGTGAGGCAGCCCACCTTGTGTGAGCCTCCGTTCAAGCCCGGGCCACCGGTAAACAGCCCGTATCCGTAGGAAACCTGGCACACATCCTCATCCGTTCCGCCTGCGGCGCAAATGGCTCTGGCGCAGCAATCCTCCCACAGATCTATATCGTGCCTGGTATAGAATGCCACCACACGCTTTCCCGTGGTTCCCGAGGTGGACTGGATCCTGACACATTCCTTTAAGGGGCGTGCCACCAATCCATAAGGATATGCCTCTCTCAAGTCGGCCTTTGACAGAAACGGGAGCTTTTTCAGGTCATCGATAGTTTGGATATCATCAGGCGAAACACCCTTTTCCTCCATTTTCTTTCTGTAGTAAGGGACATTGTCCCAGACATTTTTCACCTGTCTCTTCAGCTTTTCATTCTGGATCCCGATGATCCTCTCGCGCGGCGCGCATTCGATCTCTTCCTGATAATAGTGCTCTCCCATCTGTTTGTGATACCTCCTTGAATTATTTAAAATCTCTTCCTAAAGCAAATGCTTTCCTGTTCATCTCCAGGAATTTCTGAGGCACATTGTTCTCTATCGCCTCCATCCATTCCTCATCCGAGGCTTCAAAATAATGGGAAAGCCTTCCCATCAAAACAAGGTTTACTGCCTTTACGCTGCCTGCCTCCTCCGCCAGTGACAGACAATTGATAGCATCTACCTTTACGCCAGCAGCCAAAAGCTTTTCAACCAGATTTTCAGGATATTTTGCCGCACCGGTGATTACCGGCATTGGATCTATCGACTGGGTGTTTGTGACCATCACACCGTCTTCCCTCAAATAAGGCAGCCATCTGGCAGCCTCAAGAAGCTCGAAGGAAACTATAAAGTCAGCCTCTCCCTCATCTATCACCGGAGAATAAACCTTATCGCCGTATCTCACATAGGTCACCACGCTGCCGCCTCTCTGTGACATGCCGTGAACCTCGGAAACCTTTACATCATGCCCCTTTTTCATGAGAAGATAACCAAGAAGCTTGCTGGCCAGCAGGCTTCCCTGCCCGCCGACTCCGACTATCATGATATTTTTTGTGTTCATCTCATCTCCCCCTCTCACTTTTCTATGGCGTCGAAGGCGCACAATGCCGTGCAGACATCGCAGCCCACACACTGTGTCCTGTCAATATAGGCAAAGCCCTCCTTCATGGAGATGGCCGGGCAGCCGATCTTCATGCAGGACTTGCAGGACCTGCACTTATCCATATTTACATGAAGGGGCGGATTATGCTTTACATATTTGAGCAGCGCGCAGGGGCGTCTCGAGATGATAACGGAAGGAGCCTCCACTGCCAGCTCTTCCTTTGTCACCCTCTCGGTCTCATTTATGTCGTAGGGATCCACTACGTTCACCCTGTCAAAGCCCATGGCACGGCAAAGCGCTTCCAGATCTATCTTTCCGGCGGGATCTCCCTTGATATTGTACCCCGTGGTGGGATTCTGCTGATGTCCTGTCATTCCGGTTATGGAATTATCCAGTATTATCACGGTTGAATTTGAACCGTTGTAAGCAATATTCGCAAGACCGGTCATGCCGGAATGCATGAAGGTGGAATCTCCGATGACTGCGACTGTCCTGCCCTCGCTCTCCTTTCCAAGAGCCTTGTTGAAGCCGTGGATACTGCTGACAGATGCACCCATACAGAGACCATAGAAGAATAATAAAATAAATGAGCTAATCTGTCCTGCATTGGATACAGCGGCAAGTCCAATCTCACCTACAAATTTTGATATAACAAGAGCATCAACTAAATCATAAGAAAGTAAAACAATATTTCCTATAATAAGTGGGACTGCATACCAAAAAAGTTTACTGATAATTTCTTCTTTTTCTAAATTTTCATACTGCATAAATTAAATCGCGAAAGAGTTTTAAGTCATTATGACGGGCTCGCAGAGCTCGCCCCTACGGTGTCGTTCGCCCCTACGGTGTCGCTCGCCCCTACGGTGTCGCTCGCCCCTACGAAAAGCTTAAACTACTAATAATGTTCTTCTAACATCATATTGAGGTCTACATAACCATCGATGCCGCTAACTATACCTTTCTCTGTGAATTGCCAAAATTTATATTTGTATGGAGTGAATGGAAAATCATAATAGTCGGCATACCAAAAATCATATTCGCGAAGTTTTGCCATATCAAAATAATAATCTTCCCATATCATATTGGCATAGATTGCAGGAGTCATATTTTGTGTTAGTACATATTTTGAAAAAGCAATAGCATTGTTGGTAAAAGTCTCACTTGTCACATTATCAGTTCTTGCTACAGCACCACGAATCGTTTCAGGGTCATAAACGAGTGGTAAGTCAAGAGTGATGTTGTTGTCATTAAGTAATTTTATTGCAAATTGTGCTTCTTCGAGAGTTTCTTCTATATTAATTGCCTGTGAAAATATGTATGCACCAATTTTAAGGCCAGCATTTTTGGCATTGATTAGATTTTCGATACCTTTTTGGTCTTCAAGAAGGGTACCTTTCTTGCCATATCCACGGTAAACGAGTCGAACTATAGCAAAGTTAATACCAGCATTTTTGACTTTGTCCCAATCAATTTTGCCATTATATTTTGATACATCGATACCTATACTTACATTATAATTAAGTGGAGAACCTTTTTTTGATATAGGATTCTCTATGTCCCATACAACATCTGAAGCATATGCATCTTGATCTAGAAACATCTTGTGGTAAGTGCCAGCTGCATCATAGTAAATAAAATCTCCTTCATCAGTTTCAAGACTTGGTTGATATGCATAATATTTTACACTATGCTCTGCTCCTATTTCATGTGCGACGTTCTTGTCTTCCGTTACACGACCTGTGCCAGTGCCATATTTTGGGGCGTGAACTTTAAAGTTGATGGCGGATAGGTCGCTCGCAAAGGAATTGATGGTAAGCAGAAAGATTAGGAGGGGGATAAAAATTTTACATTTTGATTAATTCCTTTTTT
>CALFUE010000095.1 GCA_937916345.1 uncultured bacterium | reverse complement strand
AATCCTCATTCAAGCAAGCTTGATTCGGATTTTGTACCTTTTGACCCTAATATCATGTTATTATTATAAAAAGAATTCTTCCAGACAAATTCCACCACGGAATCTGTATCGTTGTCCTCTCCATCATAACGAATGCCGGATAATTCAGAGTCGGGTTCGACGAGAGCCAGCACAATGATACCCGCCTGATTCAGGTGTTCCGCCACTGACGGCAGATCCTCACTCAATGTGTAGGCGTGTCTTCCCTTTCCTATCAGTTTACGCTCTGCGCACTCCAACAGCTTCTCGTCAAATCCGTCTTCTCTCTCAAACAGTATCGTGACAGACTGCTGCCCCAGAGCAATGCGCCTCGCCTCCGCGATATCCGAAACCGACCTCTCCAGCGCCCCATACTCCTCCACGACTCCACAGGCGCTGGTCATAAAGCTGACTCTGTCGATCAGTATCAGTTCTCCCATAGTCCTGTGAACCTTGAACCTGTCCAGTGCGATCCTGTCCGTAAAGGATATCTGTACACGGGCTATCTCATTTTTCTCGATGTAATCCACATTTCTCTGCTCGCCCGTGTTTACATCTGTGGAATACAATATCCTTGACACCACGCCCGGTATCAGCGATGTCCCAAGCTTCACGAAGTAGCTGCCCCCGGAAGACAGCGGCGTGTCGTCCATCCATACGAGAGTGACTGTCACATTATCGGCCGGCGTGATACCCGAACCTCTCTCAAGAACAGAACCCCTGGAGACATCTATCTCACTGTCCAGACAGATGGTCACGGCGTATCCCGCGCCGGCCTTCTCTGCCTGTCTGTCACCCACAAAGATGCTCTTTACCTTTGCGTGCTCATTCTTTGGCAGGGCGTTCACCTCGTCTCCCACCGATATCTCTCCGCTCTCGATCTGTCCCTGGAAGCCGCGGAAGGTATGATCCGGTCTGGAAACCCTCTGTACAGGCATCACGAAGCCTTTTTCCTCATGTTCTCTTTTGACCTCGACGCGCTCCAGATAGGGCAGGAGCGCCGGTCCGTCATACCAACAGGTATTCCTCGAGTTGTTTTTGATATTGTCCCCCTCGGTGGCGGACACCGGTATTATCGCGACGGAATAAAGATTCAGCTCTGCTTTGAGAGCCTCTATCTGCCCGGAAATCTGAATGAATCTCTCGGAAGAATACTCCACCAGATCCATCTTGTTCACCGCAAATACGAAGTATTTGATCCCCATAAGGGAACAGATGCGGGTGTGGCGCCTGGTCTGGATGATGACTCCCTTTCTAGCGTCCACCAGTATCACGGCAAGGTCTGCCATGGAGGCTCCCACCGCCATATTCCTCGTGTATTCCTCGTGACCGGGAGTATCGGCCACTATAAAGCTCCTCTCCCCGGTAGTAAAATATCTGTATGCTACATCGATGGTGATCCCCTGTTCTCTCTCCTCCGTCAGACCGTCCAGCAATAGCGAGTAATCGATTTCGCCTCCCCTGCTGCCGACCTTTGACGCCAACTCCAAGGCTCTCTCCTGATCCGCGTACAAGCGCTTTGAGTCATACAGTATATGTCCTATCAGTGTCGATTTTCCGTCATCCACGCTTCCACAGGTGATAAATTTAAGCAGATCCCTCATCTCAAAAATATCCCTCCTTCTTGCGTCTCTCCATGCTGCCGTCGCCGCTGTCGGAATCTATGATCCGGCTGGTGCGCTCACTCTCTACTGCGGACAGCGTCTCATCTATGACTTCATCTATAGTCTGCGCGTCAGACTCCACCCCTGCTGTGAGGGGATAACAGCCCAGCGTTCTAAACCTGATCTTCTTTTTTTCTATTTTCTCTCCCGGCAATATAGGCATCCTGTCATCATCCACCATGATGATCATCCCGTCCCTCTCCACGCAGGGTCGTTCCGCCGCGAAATACAGCGGCACGATATCTATTTTTTCCTGCCTGATGTACTGCCAGATGTCCTTTTCCGTCCAGTTTGACAAAGGGAATACCCTGATGCTCTCACCCTTGTGAAGCTTTGTATTGTAGAGCTTCCACATCTCCGGGCGCTGGCTTTTCGGATCCCATGCTCCCGCCTCATTTCTGAAGGAAAAAATTCTCTCCTTCGCCCGGGATTTTTCCTCATCGCGCCTGCCGCCTCCAAAGGCTGCGTCAAAGCCTCCAGCCTTCAGCGCCTGCTTTAAGGCTTCGGTCTTCATTATATCCGTGTAGGATGAGCCATGGTCAAAGGGGTTGATTCCCCGCCTTATGCCGTCCTCATTTCGATGCACAATGAGTTCCAGCCCGTATTTTTTCGCCGTTGCATCACGAAACTCTATCATCTCATGAAATTTCCAGGTGGTGTCTATATGTAAAAAGGGAAATGGCGGCTTCTCAGGATAAAACGCCTTTAACGCCAGATGCAGCATTACCGAACTATCCTTTCCTATCGAATACATCATCACAGGCTTCTCGCACTCAACGGCCACCTCGCGCATGATGTATATCGCCTCCGCCTCCAGACTTTCGAGGTGTGTCATCTTGTAACTCATAATTCCCGCCTCTCCTAATATTTATTCGCCTCGGCAGCATCGGTCATCATTTTCACAAATGTCCCGTCTCTGCCGGTATATGTCCAGTATTTTATGCTCCCGTCCTCTTCCACATTGAGCCTTCCTCCCTTGCCTCCCAGCTCCAGAGGCAAAACAAGTGCTATGGCATCGACTGGGCATTCCTTCACACAGGATGCACAGCTCCAGCAGTCCTTCGGATCTCTGATACGAGCTTTCCTTTCACCACTATCCCCGCATAGTATTATGAGATTTCCCGGACAGACGAGGGAGCATCTCCCGCATCCCACACATTTCATATTATCGATCGCTACACTCATACTTGCACCAGTTTTCTCTTTATTATCCTGATCCCATTCTCACTCATGACGGAATTGATATAGCACTCATAATCGGAGGATCTGTCCTCGTGATCCGTAAACTCCTGAAAGCTACGCCACCTGGTCTCCTTTCTCGCCGAAAGGTGCGCGATCAGGGTTAATGCCACAATAAGCCTCTCTCTAACCTCATAGAGCTTCAAAAGCTCGTAAATGCCGTCTGCTCCCGCCTCCTCCGCGAGCTTTGAGAGTGCCGATATCTCCCGTTCTGCTATTCTTAAACCCGATTCATTGTATCTGTAAGCCGTGTGTATACCTCCGGCATACTCATCCATGATCTTTTGCATGGCGTCTTCCAGCTCGGATACCCTAATATCCGGCTCTCCCGACAGATGTGCTTCGTATTCCTGTCTTTTTATTACGCCCTCGGGCGAAAGGGCTGTATCATGAAAATCACCCCTGTCTCTCCGAAGCTGCGCCGCTATGCTTTCCGCCGCTATCTCGCCTTCTGCCAGGGCGCCTGTTACATACTTTTGCGGAGCACCTCCCGCCACATCGCCTGCGGCATAAAGACCTTTTACGGTGGTGGATCTATTCTCATCTACCCAGAAGCCGCTTGCAGTGTGACCTCCCACCACATAGGGCTCCGTGCCTTCTATCTCCACATCCTTTACAGACGGTCCCTCACCTCTTTCCAGCCACTTCAAGGTCTGAAGCGGCGCCATGTTCAGATACGCCTTGTAGAGATCCTGCTCTTCTACTGCCGATATCCCTGAGGTAGCAAGGTAGCAGGGACCTCTGCCGGATCTGTTCTCCTCCACGGTGCCGAAAAGCCTCTCCGAGGTGGAGAGACCGTATCTGTCCTCGTAAACCTCTCCTTTGGAGTTGATCTGCTTTGCCCCAACTCCCTGGGCGATAGTCCCGGTAGGAGCTATGGTATCTTTGCAGCGCAGCGCGATAAATCTCATCTCAAAGGTGGTCATCTCCGCGCCGACAAGTATTCCCATGGCATAGCCGGCTCCCGTGTTAAAGGGGCTGTACCACATCTGGTGCGGTGCGCTGCCCGGGACATTTGGCCTGTAGAGACCTGCCGCTCCCCCTGTCGCAATGAGAACGGCCCGGGCTTTAAACTCGTAGAAAATACCGTCGTTTATCCCGAACCCGAAGGCGCCTTTTACGGTGTTGTCCATTACATTCAGATCCGTGATGTCTATATGTTCAAAAACCTGTACGTTTTGTT
>CALFUE010000094.1 GCA_937916345.1 uncultured bacterium | reverse complement strand
TGTGCGTGCTGCGTATCATGGTCGGGGGCAAAATACCTTTTGACCCCGACATCATGGAATTAGTAAAAAAGGAGAAAAGACATGACATTTAATGACATTTTCAAATCCGACTTTTTAAGCTCGGTAACAAGCATCAGTATCGTAGACATGGTACTGTCATTGGTTCTGGCATTTGCCATAGGTTTATTCATCTTCTTCATATACAAGAAGACCTACGCCGGAGTGATGTACTCGTCCAGCTTCGGAGTGACACTCGTAGCCCTCACCATGATAACAAACTTCGTGATCCTGGCAGTGACCAGCAACGTAGTGTTGTCACTCGGTATGGTCGGCGCTCTTTCTATCGTGAGATTCCGTACCGCGATAAAGGAGCCTCTTGACATCGCGTTTTTATTCTGGGCCATCGCGGCAGGAATAGTTCTCGCCTCAGGATTGATCCCGCTGGCAGTTTTCGGCAGCGTGGTGATCGGTATCATAATCCTCATATTCGCGAACAGAAAGGATATGGCAAACCCCTACATCGTAGTGTTAAGATGCGCTGACAGCGCCAGCGAAAAGGCAGCCACGGATTACCTCAATGGAAAGACAAAGCGATGCACCGTAAAGAGCAAGACAGCCAGAAAGGGCGAGATCGAGCTGAATTTCGAGATCAGGCTCGCAGACGATAATACAGATTTTGTCAATGAGCTCTCTGACATGAACGGAGTGATGAGCGCAGTTCTGGTAAGCTACAACGGAGATTATATGGGTTAAGGTAAAGACTATGTCAACACACAGGAGAATTGACGCAATATGCGTGATAGTTATGTGTATTGCGGTGGTCATAACCGTTCTCTTCATGAATGGCACGAGCTTTGGGCTTACAGCCACGGAGGAGGGCAGTGACGGCTACACGGCAACTGAATATTTCACTGCAAACGAGCAGAATATCACCTGGTGGCAGAATCGTAACACGACAGATATCACTCTCTCGGACTCCGGCATAACCGTATCCGGACAGGGCGCCTACGCTAATGATGGGAGCCTCTACATCAAAAACGCCGGATATTACGATATCTCGGGAGAGCTGTCCGACGGAAGTATATACGTGGACGCTTACAATTCCTCAAAGGTTTATATCAGGCTTAATGGCGTTAATATCACGCGCTCAGGGGATGCGGCGCTCCGCGTCGCTCAGGCCGACAAGGTTTTCCTCACTCTGGCAGAGGGAACTGATAACAGCTTTGCAATGACAAGTGATGAGCTTACCTCTGAGGCTTCGGATGACAATGTAAACGCGGCCATCTTTGCCAGGGACAATCTGGTGATAAACGGCAGCGGAAGTCTGACTGTCACCGGAGATTATAAGCATGGCATCACCGCCAAGGATGATCTGGTGCTCTATGGGGCGGAAATCTCGATAGACGCAAAGGAAGACGGTATACATGTAAATGACGCTTTCAAGTGTGACGCGACGCTTTCCATAAGCTGCGGGGATGACGGTATTCATTCCGATACTTCCATAGCTGTTTCCGGAGGCGGGATACTCATAGCGGAGTGCTATGAGGGCCTCGAGGCTCTGACCATAGATATCTATGGCGGCGATATAACGGTCTATCCGACCGATGACGGCTTCAATGCCAACGGAGGTTCGGATTCCTTCGGTCTCGGCGGTTTCGGCGGAGGTAACTTTGGCGGCGGAGGTGGTTTCGCAGGCACAGAAGCATCCGAAAACACCGGCACAGATGCAGAAAGCGGAGCTGAGAGACCTGACATGGAGCAGCAGGTCACGACGGCTTCGACCGACTCGGAGGATGAGGAGACCTATATAAAGATATACGACGGAAACATTACCATCATTAATGAGAGAGGCAATGACGCGGACGGTCTTGATTCCAACAAGGATATCTATGTATACGGCGGAAATGTCAGGATCAGTATGAACAATAACGGCGGAAACTGCGCCATAGACTACGGCAGCGAGAGCAGCGGTATATGTGTGATAGACGGCGGAACCGTCATAGCCTGCGGCAGCTCGTCTATGGTGGAGGAGCTGAGTGATACATCTTCACAGGGAATCATACTCTACAATTTCAGCTCTGCTGCATCGGATGATACTGCGCTGATCCTTACCGACGCTCTCGGTAATGAGCTGTTGAATTATCAGGTTCCCCTCGGATTTACCTCTGCATGCATCAGCTGCCCGGGTATTGAGGTCGGAAGCTCCTACACCGTAAAAATAGGAGATACCGAAGAAACCGTGACTGTGGAAGAAATTTCCGCTTCTTACGGAGACGCAGCTTCATCCGGAATGGGAATGGGCGGCGACATGGGAGGTATGAACGGCGGAAATGGCGGAAACGGCGGCGATAGAGGTGATGGAGGCGGCATGAACCGCGGCGGAAGAATGAACATGCCCGATCAGAATGCCTCCGACACTTCGTCTGGAACACAGGATACGGATTTCTCCCAGATGACGCCCCCTGATATGGAGAATGGAGACTTTTCGGGGATGACACCGCCTGATATGCCGGACGGGGATTCGTCAGGAATGACACCGCCTGATATGCCCGGTCAGGACGCCTCAGATACTTCATCTGATGCCTCCGGCGAAACAACCGAAGCTGGAACGGGCGAAGACGGAAGTGATGCCCGATTTGGTAAAATGGGAATGAGAGGCGGCATGGGACAGGCCGGCATGGAGCAATCCGATGCCGACGAGGATGAGACGAATGTCTCTACCGGGACACCCTTGAGTGAGCTGGGAATGGATGTGTGGATATACCTCATCGCATCCGTGTGCGTGCTGCTGATCGGGTTGGTTGTGGTCATCCTGTTTAGAAAGAAGTGACATATATGATGTCGGGGTCAAAAGATATGGAAATTAAAACTGTGAGATGAAGGATAAAAAGCCTTGCATAAAAAAAAATTCTGTGATATAGTCATAGAGCTGTTTTAGAGGAGGTACGAAAATGTCAGTTTTAAAGGTCATTCTCACAGTAGTATTCATCATCATATGCATTGCGCTTACCGTAGTCATCCTGATGCAGGAGGGAAAGTCCGCAGGGCTCGGAGCCATAGCAGGCGCGGCTGACACCTACTGGGGAAAGAATAAAGGCCGCTCTATGGAGGGCGTTCTGGTTAAGATCACCAGAGTTATGGTAGTATTGTTTATACTGATCTCCTGTGTGCTCAATATAGGAAGCTTTACCTGAAAATTAGCGCAGGGATCTGATTTTTAGAGCGCCGACCGTCCGATGATCGTCGAATGGTCGGCGTTACTGTAGTTTTTTTATGAAGCAGTCAGGCAGGAAGCTAATAGCAAACAACAAAAAAGTTCATCATGACTATTTCCTTCTGGAGAATTACGAGGCAGGCATCGAGCTCTTCGGTACGGAGGTGAAGTCCTTAAGGATGGGGAAGTGTTCTATAAAGGAAGCCTTCATCAGGATTGAGAATGGAGAAGTGATCCTCTATGGCTGTCATATCAGCCCCTACGAGAAAGGCAACATCTTTAACAAAGATCCTCTAAGGCCGAAAAAGCTCCTGCTCCATAAGTCCGAGATCCGAAAGCTCATCGGCGCCATCGCCGAGAAAGGACTTACCATCGTTCCGGTGGAGGTGTACTTTTCTGGCTCCTATGTTAAGGTGGAGATAGCCCTTGCCAGAGGAAAGAAGCTCTATGACAAGAGAGCCGATATTGCGAAAAAGGATATGAAGCGTGAGGCGGAAAGGGATTTCAAGCAAAGTTTCAGATAATTTATGATCGGGCCAGTAATGGTTTCGACGGGGATCGTGAAAACGGAGAAGCGAGCCGTAGGGATACGTAAAATCCAAAATTAAAATTAAACGCTAAAACTAGAACACCTGAACTTGCTGCTGCCTGATCGGCACAGCATCCGTGACCTCCGCCCCTGCACGGAGGGGCTCACGGATCGAGCATGCAGGAAACGATGCGGCCAAAGCTTTGAGGTCGTATACGTAAAATGAAGCTACCGAATCTATAGGATGTCTGTCTTCGGTAGAAGCCCGGGAAATCAAATGACAGACTACGCTCGTAGAAGGACGGAAGGATCGGTTTTCGGACACGGGTTCAATTCCCGTCTGGTCCATTTAAGACAAGGGGGTAAAAGGTTATGTGGTGGATCGTCATTTTGATAATACTTGCAGTACTTTTCATTGCGTTTTGCGCTCTGTCAGTCGGTATGGCTCATTATGCGGCCTACGGTAAGAGGTCGACATTGAAGGAGTCATGGGATTGGCAGATGAATCTGTGTGATGATATCCATTATCTGTCCATGGAAAATGACTTCGAGCATTACACCATTCCCAGTTACGACGGCTATATCATTCACTGTTCACTTCTCACAGTCGCAAAGGCCGCGCAGAAGGATATAAAGACTGACAGATATGTGATTCTGTGTCATGGTTACACCGATGCCAGATACGGCATGCTGAAATATCTTCCTGTTTTTTCCGGACTGGATTTCAATGTAGTGCTCTATGATGAGAGAGGACACGGCGAGAATAAAAAAGCTCCCTGCAGTTTCGGCATCAGGGAGGCAAAGGATTTGGCAGAGGTCATAAAGGACACGAGAAACCGCTATGGCAAGGATATAAAGCTCGGTATCATGGGTGAGTCCCTGGGCGGTGGGACGGTTATGACGGCTCTCAAATACAAGCCCGAGGTTGATTTCTGTATAGAAGACTGCGGCTTTGCCGACATAGTGAATGTGCTGGAAAAGGGCGTTAAGGATACATTTAAGGGTATCCCGTCAGGAATAGTGGGACCCGCGTCCATAGCCGCAAAGATATGCTACGGAGAATCCTTCAAGGCAGCCCGCCCCATTGACAGTCTCTATGACAATGAAATACCCTTCCTGGTAATGCACGGCGGAGGCGACGATTTCATCACTCCCGACAACGGTAAAAGGGTTTACGATGCAGACAAGGGCTACAAGGAAATATGCATAATAGACGGAGCAGAGCATGCCAGCTCTGTCATAAAGGATAGAAAGAAATATATAGAAGTGGCGCAGAAGTTTATTAAGAAGGTTTTGCAGGAGGCGTGATCTAAGATGGCAGGTACTGATATAGGTATTGATTTGGGAACCGCCAGTATTCTGGTATATGTAAACGGAAAGGGAGTAGTCTTAAAGGAGCCATCTGTGGTTGCTTTTGACCGCACCACAAACAAGATAGTGGCCATAGGCGAGGATGCCAGAGTCATGCTGGGAAGGACTCCCGGCAACATAGTTGCCGTAAGACCCTTAAGACAGGGGGTCATCTCGGACTACACCGTCACTGAAAAAATGATCCAGTACTTTATCCAAAAGGCCATCGGTCGCAGGAGCCTGCGCAAGCCCTGTATAGCGGTCTGCGTGCCCAGCGGAGTCACGGAGGTCGAGAAAAAAGCCGTGGAGGACGCAACCTATCAGGCAGGAGCCAGAGAGGTGCGTATCATAGAGGAGCCCATTGCTGCAGCCATCGGAGCAGGGATCGACATCTCAAAGGCCTGCGGAAACATGATAGTTGATATAGGCGGAGGTACCGCCGATATAGCGGTGATATCCCTGGGAGGCTCGGTTGTTTCGGCTTCCGTAAAGATCGCCGGAGACGACTTCGACGACGCCATAGTCAGATACATGAGAAAAAAGCACAATCTGCTGATAGGAGAGAGGACTGCAGAGGATGTAAAGATCAGGATCGGCACCTGCTTCCCGCTGGATGAGAACCGCTCAATGGAGGTCAGGGGCAGAAATCTGGTCACCGGACTTCCTAAGACTGTCATAGTCACCTCAGATGAGACGGAGGAAGCGTTGAGAGAGGCCACAAACCGTATCGTCGAGGCGATCCACTCAGTGTTGGAGAAGACACCGCCCGAGCTGGCAGCGGATGTGGCGGAGAGAGGAGTGGTGCTCACCGGAGGAGGATCTCTCCTCAGAGGACTTGAAGAGCTGATCTCCGACCGTATCGGTATAAATACCATGACAGCGGATGACGCTACCACCTGTGTGGCTATCGGAACAGGAAGATATGTGGAATTCCTTTCCGGAAAGCACAGGGAAATGGAATAAAAATTCATCACGAACGGTAACTGACTTAAAAAAATTATCATAAAGTATAAACTCTCAACAATTAATTCCGAAACATATATAAGATGGTATTGTATCCACCGCCGTGCGGCGGTTAAAAAAAGCGGAGGGATTATTATGCTGAAGGGTTTATATACGGGGTGGTCCGGAATGGTTAACGAGATGAACCGTCTGGATGTTATGACAAACAACCTCGCTAATGTTGATACAACAGGTTATAAGAAGGAAGCGGCAACATCTCAGTCATTTTCCGACAGGCTTGCCGTAAAGATAAAGGATCAGTCGGATTTCGGTCTTCCATACCGTCTCGGCGTGGCAAATCTCGGAGTAAAAATAGGTGAAGTATATACGGACTGGAGTCAGGGCAGCTTTCAGGTGACTGACGGAAAGTATGATGTGGCTCTTGACGGCAAGGGCTTTTTTGCGGTAGCATTCAAAGAGAAGGGCGAAGGCGGTGAGACGAGTGTCAGATACACCAGAGACGGCGCTTTTTCCGTGAACCGCGAGGGCTACCTTATGACCAAGGACGGCGATTTTGTTCTGGATCAAAATGGAGCTGAAAATTCAGATCCCGACGAGACGAATTATATCCGACTCGATCCGAACCTGCCTTTTGATATCGACCAGAGGGGCTACATTTCCCAGGACGGAGAGGCAGTGGCCAGGCTCGGGGTGGTTGATTTCGAGGATTACGATTTTCTGCTGAAATACGGAGAAAACCAGCTGATACCCATAGATGGAGCCAATATAATTGAATCCACCGCAAATGTGGAGCAGGGTTGTCTCGAGGCCTCAAATGTCAATGTGGTTGACGAGATGGTTTCCATGATAACCATACAGAGAGCCTATGACGCCAACCAGCGCGTGGTCACCACCATGGATTCCATGCTGGATCGTGCCGTAAATAATGTGGGCAAGGTTTGATTGATTTAAGGAGGGCTAAGCTATGATGCGAGCACTTTGGAGCGCCGCCAGCGGAATGCGGGCTCAGCAGACCAATACAGATACTATCGCGAACAATCTTTCAAATGTTAATACAGTAGGATTTCGTTCCGAGAAAACCGAGTTCAAGAGCCTTCTCTACCAAAATCTGCAGGCTCAGACCACCACGGCGAACGGTGATCAGAAGCCTGTACAGGCTCAGGTGGGTCTGGGAACGAGAGTTGCTTCCATCACCAGCTCTTTTGAGCAGGGAGCAATGCTTGATTCCGACTCCGAAACGGCTTTCGCCATAGAGGGAGACGGGATGTTCGGCGTGCAGGGAATGGACGGCGAGACTTATTACACCAGAAACGGAAATTTCCTGTGGGCTCTGGGAGGTGCGGGACTCACTCTCTCCACTTCCGAGGGATATGCGGTGCTTGACACCGAAGGAGAGCCTATCATACTTCCTGATGAATTGAATTCCGGAAATGTGATGGTAAACAGCAGGGGCGAGCTTGGTTACAGTGATGAGGACGGAGAGTACACACCCCTGGGACAGGAGATAGGGCTCTGGCAGTTCAACAATCCCCAGGGCTTGAATAATATCTCGGGAACCTATTTCACCGTTTCGGATGCATCCGGCGAGGCGCTGAATGAGTCTTCCACCGAGGGACTCATCACCAGCAAGGTCCGCCAGGGATATCTGGAGGGCTCAAATGTCAATGTGGCTGATCAGATGGTAAACATGATCATATCACAGAGAGCTTACGAGCTGAATTCAAAGGCCATCACCACATCCGATGAGATGCTGCAGACAGCTAACCAACTGAAGAGGTAAAATAAATGGATATAACATATCTTAAAAATATCAGCGATATGTCAAATGCCAGTCTCAAGGCAGAGAACGCGAAGGCCGCAGTGAACGGCGCCGCCGGTGGCGAGTCTAAAGAGGAACTCTACGGCGCCATAAAGCAGTTCGAGTCCTACTTCGTTGAACAGATACTCGAGGAGATGGAAGATTCCGCAGGCTTTGTGCACCAGGGCAGCGCCATGGGAATGAGTTCCCTCACGGATTATTTTATGGGAAATATGAACCAAAAGCTGGCGGAGCAGCTCATAGAGCAGAGCGGAGGCAGGTTCACCGACACACTTTACGCGCAGATGTGCAGAAATTACGGCTTAAATCCAGAGGAGACGGATGGAGATTCTTGAGGGGTATGTAGAGCATATCAGATTTCAAAATCAGGAAAACGGTTTCGTCATAGCCACACTCTCGGGAAGCGATGGTGATACGACGATAAAGGGTGTAATGCCGGGGATCACCGAGGGTATCTTTATAGAGGCCCACGGTGATTTTATTGACGACAAAAATTACGGACTGCAGTTTGATGTGACATCATATCTGGAAGTCTTGCCGGAGGATTCGGAATCCATCAGGAAGTATCTGGCTTCAGGCGCGGTGAAGGGTATTGGACGCGTCATGGCGGATCGGATAGTGGATATGTTCGGTGACGATACCTTCCGCATCATGGACGACTCACCGGAGGAACTGGCCCGTGTAAAGGGAATAAGCAAAAAGAAAATCAGAATCAAATTAAATTAACTGAAAGAAAAAAAGTCAAAAGTGATATTCACAATTTAAATATGACAAAAGGTCTTTTTAAAACAAAAACGCAAACAAATTTCAATTCAACTAATATCAATA
>CALFUE010000093.1 GCA_937916345.1 uncultured bacterium | reverse complement strand
GAAGCGAGGATAGGCTTTATGTTTTCTCCATTTATCTTCAGATTTCTCCAGCCTCTTGACACATAATTGCCATTCTCGTCCTTTAATATGGTGAGTCCCCTTCTCTCCAGATCCGCAGTCACTTCGTTGAAGCGCTTCGCGATGGAAAGCAGCAAATCCTCCCTCACTATGCCGTCGGCGTCCTTCGAGGCATACCTGACATAATCTATCGGCTCATGCCCCTCTGTGATATAGGCGTTCAGCGCATTCACACCCGCTGCCAGACAGCCGCTCCTCTTTATGGCGGCCTTTTCTGCAATGACGACCTTCAGATCAGTATTTTCACCAAGCTTTATGGCGGCGTAGCACCCTGCCGTACCACCTCCTATGATCAGTACATCGCTGACCACAACCCTTTCGTCCATATCAGATCACCACTGATTCCGCGTTCAATGTACGGTTTGAAACCAACGAAATATCGTCGCCGTCGATGACAAAGAGTCTGTAGATGAACACATCTACCTTTTCTCCCACCGAAATGGCAGGCTCGTTGATGCTCCTGACGGAGGACAGGAGATTATCGTGGAGCCGAACCCTTATCTCCAGGTTACTGCCCCTGAATATGATATCCTCCACCACCGCTTCCTCTGAGGATTTCGGATAGCGAAGGTTTTCTCCCTTCTTGAAGACACTGACAAACTCAGGTCTCACGATGGCTGTGACAGAATTATTCTTCTTTTCAAAGAAATTGAATCTGTCGAAATTTTTGACGGGAATGGAATTTCCGATAAATCTCGCCACAAAAGGCGTGGCCGGATCACTGTAGAGTTCCCTGGGAGTCCCCGCCTGCTCCACTCTGCCCAAGTTAGTGACGATGATGTCATCCGCCACCTCGATGGCCTCGTCCTGATCGTGGGTGACGAAAATGCTTGTTATATGAAGCTTCGTGATCATCTCCCGAAGCCAGGTACGAAGCTCCAGTCTCACCTTTGCGTCTATGGCCGCAAAAGGCTCGTCGAGAAGCAATATCTGCGGATTCGGGGCAAGGGCTCTGGCGAAGGCTACTCTCTGTCTCTGACCGCCGGAGAGCTCGCTTGGGTAACGCTTTTCCAGCCCCTCGCAGCTGATGAGTGACAGTAATTCCATCACTCTGTCCTTTATCTCATTCTCAGGGACTTTCTTTACCCGAAGACCGAAGGCGATGTTGTCATAGACCGTCATATAGCGAAACAGCGCGTAATTCTGAAATACAAAGCCTATCCCGCGCTCGCTGCCGGGCACATTGTTTACCACCCTTCCGTCTATTATTATCTCGCCGGAATCGGGCTGCTCCAGCCCCGCTATCATGCGGAGTATCGTGGTCTTGCCGCTGCCCGAAGGACCCAGGAGCGCCACGAGTCTGCCTTTCGGGATGGAGATATTAACATCCTTCGACGCATGAAAATCCTTGAAATGTTTGTTTATATTTTTTAATTCGACATAAGCCTGTTCATTGTTCTCACCCATAGCCGGTCTCCTACTTACAAATATCCAGTTCCTTTTTGCCTCTCTTTTCAAGTATCAGACGAAGTATCAATATGATAACCGCCATGATCACGAGAAGCGACGACGCCGCGAAGGCTCCGGTGAAATCGTAGCCCTGATAGAGAAGCTCGATATACAAAGGCAATGTGTTGGTCTTCCCCCTCAGATGTCCGGACAAGACGGACACCGCACCGAACTCGCCCATAGCTCTCGCTGTACAGAGCACCGCTCCATACAGCAGCGCCCACTTGATATGAGGCAAGGTAACCTTTGTAAATATACGGAGGGTTGTCGCTCCCATCAGAGCCGCTGCCTCCTCCTCATCGGTCCCCTGTGCCGTAAGCACCGGTATCAGCTCCCTGGAGATAAAGGGAAATGTGACAAAAATAGTCGCCAGAACTATTCCCGGCACAGCAAATATTATCTGTATCCCCCAGCCGTCAAGAATGGAGTAGATCGGTCCCTGTCGCCCGAAAGTCAACACATAGATGAGACCTGCGATAATGGGCGATACCGTTACCGGCAAATCGATAAAGGTGGATATCACCTTTTTGCCCTTGAAAGCAAATTTGGTGAGACACCAGGCTGCCGCGATACCAAAGATCGTATTGACTATCACCGCGATCACCGTGACCTGAAGCGTCAGCAGCGTAGCCTTCACGGCGTACTCATCCGTGATAGACGCGATATAGGCACTGAACCCTTCCCTCAGCGCGCTCACCACTATATATATCAGCGGGAGTATCAGGAATACCGCGAGAAATATAAAACTTATGATAATAAGCACCCACTTTAAGAGACCGTTGTTCTTTCTTATCTTCATAACTCCCACCTATGCCAGACCACTGACGCGCTTTGCGACTCTGCTCTGGATAACCGCGTTCACCGACAGTATCACGAATGCGATTGCAAGCATCACAAGCGCGATAGATGTCGCCGCAGGATAATCGAACTCCTGCAGCTCCGACATGATAAGAAGCGGCGCGATCTCCGTCTCATAAGGGGTATTCCCCGCGATGAAGACCACGCTGCCGTACTCTCCTATACACCTTGCAAATGCCAGAGTAAAGCCCGATATCAACGCGGGCATTATCTCCGGCAATATCACCTTGCTGAATGTCATCACCCTGTCCGCACCAAGGATCATCGCCGCCTCCTCGTACTGGATGTCTATCTTTTCCAACACCGGCTGAACCGAGCGGACCACAAAGGGGATCCCTATAAATATCAATGCGATGGTAATGCCGAGCCTGGTGTAGGCTATCTTTATACCAAACAGGTCATAAAATACGCTCCCTACCCAGCCGTTTGTGGTGGTCATGTGGGTAAGTGAAATGCCTGCCACAGCGGTGGGCAGCGCGAAGGGGAGCTCTATGATGCCGTCGAGGAACCTCTTTCCCGGAAAATCATATCTCACCAACACCCAGGCCAATATCAGTCCCATCACGACATTCACCAGCGATGCAATCAGCGCAGTGGAAATACTGACGAAGTATCCCGACAGGACTCTGGGTCTGGTCACGGTGTAGATAAACTCCTCAGGGGAAAGAGATGCAGTAAATACAACGAGGGAGCAGAGAGGAATCAACACTACCAGACTGAGTATCGCTATGGTTATCCCGAAAGAAAGTCCGAATCCCGGAATTATGCTTTTTCTTTTCATCACTCCTGCTCCTCTCTGAATATTACTCTTCATAGATCTGGTCGAAGTAAGCTCCGTCCGTGAAATGCTTTGCTCTGGCTTCCTTCCAGCCGCCGAAGTGATTGATGTCCGTCAAAACGATATTGTCGTTGATCCACTTTCCGTCAGCGGGAATCTCCGTGATAGAATCAGATGTCTCAGAGAGAACATAGCTGTTGTAAATCTCCTTGTTGCTGGGACGGTAAAAGTTCTGTGCCTCTATCTCCTGAGCCGCGTCAGAGTAGAGATAACTCAGATACTCATTTGCCACATCCTCGGTGCCGTGCTTTCTTACCACTTCATCAACAACTGCTACTGTGGGCTGGCAAAGAATCGAAACCGAGGGAACCACTATCTCGTACTCACCCGGATACTCCTTCAGAGAAAGAAATGCTTCGTTCTCCCATGCCAGGAGCACATCTCCCTGTCCATTCTCCACGAAAGATGTAGTAGCGCCTCTCGCTCCGGAATCCAGCACAACTACATTTCCATAGAGAGTCCTTATATTTTCCAGTATTTCATCCTCACTCAGTCCCTTCTGCTCGAAGAAATACCAAGCTGCCAGGTAATTCCACATTGCTCCTCCCGAGGTCTTCGGGTTCGGAGTGATGACTCCCACATCCTCTCTGATAAGGTCATCCCAGTCGTAGATGCCCTTGGGGTTTCCGGATCTCACCAGAAACACGATAGTAGAGGTATAGGGCGAGCTCTCCAGATCAAACTCGGCGGTAAAGCCGTCGTCAATCAGTCCCGCGTCTGCCACAACCTGTACATCACCTTCCAGAGCCAGAGTCACCACATCAGCCTCCAGTCCGTTCGCAACCTCCAGTGCCTGCTTTCCCGAACCTCCGTGTGACTGGGTAACTTTCACCTTCTGTCCGAAGGTCTCCTCATAGTAGGGTTCAAATATAGAATTGTACGCCACGTACAATTCTCTCGTGGGGTCATAGGATACATTGGTGAGCTCTATCGTTTCACCGCTGCCTGTTGATGCGCTTTCTGCTGATGCGCCGCTCTCGGCTGCCGATTCAGTATTTGACGAGCTTGCGCAGCCCGCTACCGGGATCACTAATGATACTGCCAACAATACGCTCAAAATATTTCTTTTCATAACAAAAGTCCTCCTTTTTATTCCTTGCAGAGGACTTTAACATTTTTCTTTGGATCCTGTAAAATATATAAAATTTATACGGAGTTATAAAAATTATTTAGTGCCCCGTTCAGTTCCTTTATAAAGAGCTCGCCCATTTGGCTCAATATGGAGTTTTTCTTGCAGATATAGCCGATCTCCATGATGCTGTTGGGGTTCTCCTCATCCTCGCGGTACTTCACCACCACATACCCTTCTCCGTTCAGGTCGCTGCTGATGATGCCGGAGCAGAGAGTATAACCGTTCAGCCCCACCATGAGGTTTAACATGGTAGAGCGGTCCGTCACTTTTATGGTTCGGGGATACACATTCTCACTCAGTATCTCCTCCGCAAGAAAATGGTAATCCTCACCCTGCTCAAAGGAGAGACAGGGGTAGGGCTCCAGGTCCTCAAGGCCGATGGAATCGCGGTTTGCCAGGGGATGTTCTCCCCAGAGATACACATACGCACTACACTTTATCAGTGGGTGAAAGACCAGCTCATTTTCCGTGAAGAGCTTTCGCAGGAGCTTTTTGTTCAGGCTGCTCTTGTAGAGGATGCCGAGCTCGCTGCGCAGCGAGCTCACATCGTTTATCACCTCCATGGTGGAGGTCTCACGAATAGCGAAATCAAATTCCTTCATATCGAATTGCCTCGCCATTTCGACGAAGGCCTTGACTGCAAAGGAATAGTGCTGGGTGGAAACGCCAAACTTTCGCTTGTAGCTGCTCTCTTCCTTGTACTTGTCCATCAACATGTCGAAGTGCTGGTAAAGATTTCGTATATCGCTTAAGAATTCCGACCCCTCGGGCGTTGGAGTGATACCCTTGTGAGTCCGAAGAAATATAGTGATTCCCACCTCATTCTCCAGCTCCTTGATAGCGCTGGTAAGTGTGGGCTGTACTATGAAGAGCTTTTCAGATGCCTTATTCATGGAGCCGCACTCTTCAACTGTGAGAGCATAGAGCATCTGTTGTAGAGTCATAATGTTCCTCCTGAAACTATCTTTCGACTATTAACCTACTATGTCGATTGGTTTTATTTATAACACATAAAAAATATTTTTTCAATCTTTTCTGTTGCTTTTATTATACTTCTATGATAAGATGATTTACGTTGTCGACGTTGGCCCGGTGGTCAAGAGGTTAAGACATCGCCCTTTCACGGCGGTAACACGGGTTCAATTCCCGTCCGGGTCATTTATCATCAAAACCAAACATGGTGACTTAGCCAAGTGGTAAGGCGTGGGACTGCAACTCCCTGATCGCCGGTTCAAATCCGGCAGTCACCTTTTCCATTCCCCCACAAATAGCATGTTTGTGGGTTTTTTTGTGCACACGCCCACGTATTGACGACAATGCCGGACTTTTGCCTGCGAATATTAACATGGGTTTTGCCCATCTCCCCCTATACAAATTAGGTCGTAATCGCACAGCAAATGCACGATTCTACAGTGAATGATAACTGTGAGGCGATTATGAATATAGATAAGATCATAAAAAAAATGACATTAACTCAAAAGACCGTGATACTCAGCGGCCACGGCCAGTGGGATACCTGGAGCTTCCCAAAGCTCGGCATTCCCTCAATGATACTCTCCGACGGTCCCCACGGCGTGAGACGCCAGGCCGGGCTCGGAGATCATCTGGGCTTTAACGAGTCTCTCCCCGCCACCTGCTTTCCCACCGCATCCATTCTGGCCTGCAGCTGGGACAGAGAGCTTATCAGAAGAGTGGGTCTGGCCTTAGGTGAAGAGGCTGTCCACTACAATGTCTCCGTAATCCTGGGTCCCGGGGTAAATATCAAGAGATCTCCCCTCTGCGGCAGGAATTTCGAATATTTCTCGGAGGACCCCTACCTGGCCGGAAATCTGGCAAAGGAGCTGATGGCTGGAATACAGGAAAATGGCATCTACGCCTGCATCAAGCACTTCGCCGCAAATTCCCAGGAAGAACAGCGTATGACGGAAAATTCCCTGATCGATGAGAGGACACTCAGGGAGATCTATCTTACTGCCTTCGAGATCGCCGTAAAAAGCAGGAATGCAAAGGTTCTCATGACCTCCTACAACCGGCTGAACGGCACCTACACAAACGAAAACAAAAAGCTTCTGACAGACATACTGCGCGGCGAGTGGGGCTACGACGGCATGGTCGTGACCGACTGGGGCGGCTCAAATTCCCATGTGAGGGGCGTCGCCTGCGGCAGCACACTGGAGGGAACCTATACCTCGGAGGACCTGATTCCGCAGAGCTTCACCTTCGACGGCGATAAGGTGAAGATTTCGGCCTTCGGCGTGGAAGCAGAGGGAACCTACAAGATCAGCGGCGATAACATCACATTCACCTATAGCGTGCTCGGGCAGGATCTCAGCCTGGATCTGGGGTATTCCAAATCCGGCAAGATTCTGGTTATCGGAGGCACGGCCTTTAC
>CALFUE010000092.1 GCA_937916345.1 uncultured bacterium | reverse complement strand
GATAATCAAGCGCCCGGGCAAAAAGGTCGGAAAGATCTCTGCCCAGGCTCTTTCCTCAAAAAAAATTGAGGACATCGCGGCAAAGATCGCTCCCGGATGTCTGATTATCGAGAAATCTGACGGTATGACCACCGAGACGGCAAAAAAGCTGGCTGAGTTCATACCCACCATAAAGGACGAGACACTGATCATACTCGAAGGCACGGGTATGGCAATAAAGAGAGTGTTCGCGAATGTTCCGGAGTTGGAGGATTATTTCACTGAAAAGATCATAATCCCGAATTTCAGCACGGACGAGTTGGTATCCTTCGCAAAGACCTATGCCTCCGAAAACGGCTACAGCATCGATGAACTGGCTGTGCTGGCGCTCTACCGCAGGATCGGAAGTGTTGAAAAGTTCGGCAAGGCCACATGTCTGCTCCAGGTAAAGGACATCATGGACGAGGCCTTCGCGAGGGTTGAAAAAAGAGGCTTAAAAAAGGCGATTGGTATTATCACATCGCGCCGTTACGATAAAGAAAATTATATTATAATCAGAGAGAAAGATTTGGGGTGAAGAAATGGCATTTTTTACAGAAATGGACGCTTATCTGTTCGGACAAGGCACACATTATGACATATTCAAAAAATTAGGCGCTCACGAGCAGTCGATTAAAGGAAAAAAGGGTGTTATGTTTGATGTGTGGGCTCCCCATGCAGCAAAGGTTCATGTTATTGGAGATTTCAACGGCTGGGACGAGGAGGCGAATGAGCTGAAAAAGGTCGAGCCCGAAGGAATCGGTGTTTTCGAGGGGTTCGTACAGGGAGTCTCAAATGGCGCTATGTATAAATTCCTGATAGAGACAAAGGAAGGAAAGAAGCTTTACAAATGCGATCCCTTCGCGGTATATGCTGAGCTTCGCCCGGGCACAGCGTCGAGAGTTTATGATCTGTCGAAGATAAAGTGGACCGATGATGAGTGGATGACGGCGCGCGGCGAGAAGGATATGTATTCTTCTCCCATGGCGATCTACGAGGTTCATCCCGGGAGCTTCATGAGACATCCCGGCAGGGAGGACGACGGTTTCTATACATACAGGGAATTTGCGAAGGCAGTTACAAAATATGTTAAGCACATGGGTTATACACATGTGGAGTTAATGGGCATTCTGGAGTATCCCTTTGACGGCTCCTGGGGTTACCAGGTCACAGGCTATTACGCGCCGACATCCAGATACGGAGATCCCAGCGATTTCGCTTACATGGTGGACTACTTCCACAAGCATGATATCGGAGTGATCCTCGATTGGGTTCCCGCTCATTTCCCGAGGGATGCTCACGGTCTGGCTGACTTTGACGGACAGCCTGTCTATGAGTACGCGGATCCCAGGATGGGAGAGCATCCCGACTGGGGCACAAAGATATTTGACTACGGCAAGACCGAGGTAAAGAATTTCCTCATCGGATCGGCCATCTACTGGGCAGAGCAGTTTCACATCGACGGACTGCGTGTGGACGCTGTGGCTTCCATGCTTTATCTGGACTACGGCAAGCGCGACGGTCAGTGGGTACCAAACAAATACGGCGGCAATGGCAATATTGACGCCATCGAGGTCTTCAGGCATCTGGATACACACA
>CALFUE010000091.1 GCA_937916345.1 uncultured bacterium | reverse complement strand
TACAAATTGGGTCGTAATTGCGCAGCAAGTGCGCAATTCGACTGTGAATGGTAACAGCAAATTCAAGTTTGCTGAGAGCAGGCTTGAATAATTAAAGTTTTTATGTATAACGTGAGTGTAATAGGATATAGAGTAAAGGCTCGCTTTGTGGGAAATTCTTTATAAAAATCCTGCGTTTATAGTAAGCAAATAGTAACAGTGAACGAAATAGTTAAGGTTTATAATCTTGACCGAGTTAATATATATATGCTAAGATAAAATAGCTTTATAAGTTTAATAAGTTATAGATAAAGGAGAGACTATGAGTCTTATTAAGAGAGTGATTAGCTGCGGTCTTGCGATAGTAATGGCTGCGGGTTTGATGAATGGCTGTGGACAGACATTTAAGGATGAGGATATAATAACCCTCAGATGGGTCACACCTGAAAACGGACCTGCTACTGATCTGGATATTGTACTTGCAGAAGCTAATGAGTATACAAAGAACAAGATTGGCGTCACCATAAATCTGGACTTCACTGATTCACAGAATCTGAATAGGATCATGGAGTCTGGTGAATATTATGATATGATTTTTTCCAGTGACTGGCTCAACAGATACGATCCTAATGCAGCTGCCGGCAAGTTTTACGATATCACGGATATGATACAGAGTGAGACCCCTGATCTCTATAATAAAATCGGAGAATATTGGGAGGCAGCTACCGTAGGAGGACATATTTATGGAGTTCCCACATTGAAGGATATGGGAACAGAAATGATGTTTCGTTTCAATAAAGACTACTATATAGATGAAAAAGGAATGGAAATCCCGGAGGAGATGGATTTCTCTGATGTGGAAAGATACCTGGAAATCTACAAAGCTGATTTTCCGGATAAATATCCACTTGGTATCACAAAGACAGGTCCCGCTGGATTTACCAATTTCCTCGAGAGAGTTATTGGTACCATTATTTTTATTCCTTATGAGGGAGAAGTAGAGGCAATTCCGTTCTGGAACAGCGAAAAGCTGATGTATAGATATCGATTGATGCATAAGTGGTTTAAGGCTGGATACATCGATCCGAATGTAGTTGATATAGAGTCAGAAAATGATCTTCCAAAGGATGTGCCTGTCAGATTTGGTGTGGCTTGGAGAGGATATCTGGGTTATTCAAATCCTGACGACTGGGGATTTAATGTAGCAATTTCATTTTTTGATGGCCCATACATCTCAAGAAAGACAGAACAGGGTGCGCTTATTGCAATAAATTCCGAGTGTGATGAAGCACATGTTCGCGCAGCGCTGAAGTATATCGAGTTACTCAACACAGACAGAAAATTGAGAGATATGCTGGCATATGGTATAGAAGGAACACATTTCAGATATATCGAAAACGGTACAGTCCTTCAGTTAAAGAATGGACTTGATAACTATAATCCCGGTCTTTATAATACAGGCTCTGTTGTAAATGCATCTGTAGTATCTGCCAGCGAGAGGGTACTCGCGGATCCGGATCTTTGGGAAAAAGTTTTCGAGGGCTATAAGACAAACGGAATATTCGGAAAGACCGAAGGATTTGTCTATGATCAAACAGAGACAGTTGAAATAGTAGATACGATAATGGATATATTTGACAAGTATTCTACTATGCTTCGTACCGGCGCTGCAGATCCGGATGTGATCGTCCCCGAGATAAGAGAAGAAATGGAGGCAGCAGGTATAAATGAATTGCTCGATGATATCAATTCTCAGTTAAAGACACATCTGGAGAGTATTGAAAAATAAAAAATGTTAGGAGACTAAAATGAAAAGAAAGATCGTGCTTACCCTGTCGGCAGCTCTTATATTTGGTGTAGTAGTTTCAGAACCTGTAGTGATACAGGCTGCTGAGACAAAAGAACTTAGCACGACTCAGAAGAAAAATCTGACACATGCATCCTGGAAGATGTTTAAGAATACTGTCTCATTGGAAAAGAAAGACGGAAAGCTGGATAGTAATATCATTATTTCTCCGCTTTCTGTACTTTCGGCTCTGTCCATGGCAGAGACTGGGGCGTGTGGAGCGACTCTGGATGAGTATACAGATAAAGTTATTTATTCTTCAATAGATGATTCGAATGAGGCTATCAGTATACAAAACTCATTATTGAACAGCTCATCTCTTTGGAATGTTGCAAATTCAGCCTGGATAAAAGAAGATTATACTTTACTTTCTGATTACAAGGCAGAGCTGGAGAAATATTTCAATGGGGAATTCTTTACGGAGCCCATGGATGACGGTACGGTTAAGAAGGTAAACAACTGGGTTTCCGACAACACAAATGGTTTGATAAAGGATATTATCAGCAATCTGAGTGAGGATACCAGGCTGCTTCTCGCTAATGCTGTCGCCTTTGAGGGAAAATGGGAGACCACCTATTCCGAAGAAGATATTATCGGAGAAGATTCAGATGCTTACTTTGTAGGAGTAAATAACAAGGAAAAGGCCACCTATGTCATAGATACTTCATTAAAATCTTATCTGGAATTAAATAGCGGATATGGCTTCATTAACAGATATAAGGACGGTGATTACGCGTTCTTTGCGTATGAGACTCCGGATGATGTGACACTCGAAGAATATATTAAGTCCATTACTTGGAAGAAGCTCTACAAGAGTCTGAATAATCCTCTCTATGACGCTGATGAGGTGATCATTCAGTTTCCTGAGTTTGAGACAGATTTCAGTGAGTCTGTGGTCTCTGTCATGAAGAAAACCGGTATGAAGACCGCCTTTTCGGAATTTGCGGATCTGTCCAGGATGATAACAAAGAATGACGGCGAAAAGGAAGATCTCCGTATAGATGACATACTCCACAAGGCACACATAGAAGTAAACAGAGAAGGAACAAAGGCTGCCGCTGCAACCATTGTTATTGTGAATGCTACAGCAAGCGTGAAAGAAAGTGTGCCAAATATTGTAGAGGTCAGGTTGGATCATCCGTTTATCTATGGAATAATGGATACAAGCACGAATTTACCCGTTTTTATTGGCACTTTAACTAAACTTGGTTAATATAGGGGGTTGAAATATTATGAAGAATATCATAAAATAAACTATTAATCGGAGGTTGTTTTATGGAAGATAAAAGCCCAGTTTATTACGGATATTCGAAAACGACATATAAGGAATGTAAAGAATTAATAGATGCTACAAACAGGAAACATGTCGAGATCGTTACACTTTGGTTTGCGCTTGTAAACTTGTTTTTTTCGATATGCTCCTGGTTTAATGTACTTGGACAGAATAGTTCCAGAGCACCTCTCATGATCGCATTCACTGTACTTCCTACAGTATTTTTCCTTATTCTTACGTTCTTGAAAAAATTTGTTGACAGATTTTTTATGATCTTTCTATATTTGAATATAACGATGCTGATGGTTTATGGCATCTTAAATTCCATATCGCAGCCATATATGGTTGCAGTCATGTATCCGGTGCTGATGGTTATATGTGCGTTGTCGTATATCGACAATATGATTAAGATAAGCATTTCATTGATGGTGTTTACGGCTATCTTTCTTCAGGGTTCATTTTCGATGAAACCTGAGTCTATCGCATTTCAGGACACATACAATATCACGGTATTTTTGGTTCTTGCACTGGTATTTCATTATTCTTTCCAGCACGCACGCATAAGACAGTTTGAAACCTATCAAAAAAACATACAAATTCAGAGAGAACTTGAGGTACAGTCCAGCTTCGACGCCCTGACATCACTTCTGAACAGAGCCAGATTTTTCTCTATGGCCTCGCAGGTGTTGCGCAGCCTGACAGAAAATGAATACGTAGCTGTAGGACTTCTTGATCTTGACGGCTTCAAACAGATAAATGATACACTTGGTCATCAGATGGGTGACAAGGTGATACAGATCGCAGGTGAAAAGATCCTTGAATCCATCGGAATTGATGAGTCTGAGAAATGGTCATTCCCCGAGAGGGCAATAAGCAATGGATACAGTTTCGCCGGAAGATTAGGCGGAGACGAGTTCATCGTATTTATCCGCGGGATGAAAAATTCGGAAGAGATAAGAACTGTTATGGGAAAACTCCTCTCCGACCTGAACGGAGTCCGGCTGGAGGATATCAATGGGATACAGGCTTCCATAGGTGTGCTTGAGATCAGAAAAGGTGACAATGATATAGACAAGATTTACAGCCGCGTAGATAGCGGTCTCTATGAATCAAAAAAACAAGGTAAGAATAGGATTACTTTTTGTTAGGGGATTTTTTTTCAGTGAGTAATAAGAACTTAGAATTGATTAAAGCGTTAGTTAGTGTATTGGAAGCGGGCGAGCCAAATATGGACGGTCATTCTCTTCATGTTCATAATCTCGTGATGCTGCTGTACGATTATCTTCCCTGGGAGATGTCAATCCAGATCAGAAAATCAGATCTGGAGTACGCGTCTCTTCTTTTTGATGTGGGAAAATATGGCATTCCCGGCAGGATCATGGACAAGACCGGAAAATTGGCGGGGGATGAGTGGGAGATCATCAAGCGTCATCCCCAGACATGCGTGGATATACTGAACAGTGCGGGTAATTTCGGAAGGATGACAGACTGGATACTGTATCATCATGAGAGAGTTGACGGAAGGGGTTATTACGGATTAAAAGGAGAAGAGATACCTCTCGCTTCCAGAATGATAGCACTGGCCGATACTTATTCTTCTATTACAATGAGCAGAACTTACAAGCCTACGCTGACTCATGAGGATGCCGTTGCTGAATTGAAGCTTGCAGCAAAGACGCAGTTGGACGAGAATCTGGTAAAGTTATTCTGCGAGATTCCCATACAGCGCGTGGAGAGCTGTATGGATGATGTAAAGAAAAAGATTGAGAGGTATAAGAGTTGAAAAAGAGATTAGCATTTTTAACCGCCATTGCGGTTACAGCCACCACACTCCTTACGGGATGCGGTGGAAGTGTGGGTGCGCCCACAAAGGAGAGCCCTGTAACCTTAAAGATTGGAGTTTCCACCGGAGAGAGCGATCCTAGAAATGTCGCAGCGGAGCTATTTGCCGCCGAGATCGAGGAGAAGACGGAAGGCGCCATAAAGGCGCAAGTTTATCCCTCAGGAGAGTTGGGAGGAGATTCAGATCTGATCAGCAAGCTCTCGCTGAATACCGGTGAAGTGGATATAGTCATAACAGACGCATCCAACTTTGCAAATTATGAGCCAAAGATGGGAATTTCAGCTCTTCCATTTCTGTTTGAAGATTTCGATATGGCATGGGAATTTATGGATTCCGATATCGAGGCTGAGGCGGAGAGTAATCTTCCCTCAAAAAATATGCGTGTACTGGCTCACTACTGCAACGGTTTCCGCTGTGTTACAAATTCCAAGAAATCCATCGAAACTCCTTCGGATATGAGTGGGATGCTTATCAGGACTCCGGAGAATCCCATTATCATGGCTACAATGTCTGCGCTGGGAGCAAATCCTCAGCCATTGTCCTTCTCGGAGCTCTATGATGCCCTCGCAAAGGGAAACTATGACGCGCAGGAAAATCCAATTCCTGTCATTTACAATAATAATCTATATGAGGTTCAGACTTATCTGTCAGTGACAAATCATATATATTCTGGTATGTGCTTTACCATCAGGGAAAATGTATGGCAGAGCTTTACTGACGAACAAAAGGAGATTGTGGAGACCGCGGCAAAGAATTCTGCTGATGTGAACAGAAATACAAACCGTGAGCAGACGCAGTCGCTCATTTCTGCGCTGAAGGAACAGGGAATGGTCATTTCCACTCCAAACCTGGATCCTTTCAAGGAGGCAACAGAGTCAGTTATTACTGCGAATGCATCATCCTACGGTGATCTGATCGACAAACTGAATACTTGGAGGGATAAGCATTGATTATGGATAAAAGAGAGATAAACAGGCCATTGCCTTTAAATGATATTGATATTACAGATAGCTTTTGGCAGAAAGAAATAGAGCTGGTTCGTACAGAAATAATTCCATATCAGTGGCGGGCATTGAATGATCAGGTAGAGGGCGCAGAGCCCTCTTTCTGTATGAGGAATTTTAAGATCGCCGGAAAACAGAATGACGAGAGGCACGAGAAGGGCTCATCCTATCTGGAGGCCGAGTACACATTCCGCGGATTTCAGGCGCTCCCCGAGGATATGAGCAATCTGGAGGATAAATTTTATGGATTTGTATTCCAGGACAGCGACTTCTACAAGTGGGTGGAGGCAGTGGCTTACTCATTGATACAGCATCCGGATAAGGAGCTGGAAGCTACGGCTGATGAGGCCATCGATGTAGTTTGCAAGGCTCAGCAGGATGACGGCTATTTGGATACCTATTATATAATAAACGGGAAAAATGCGATCTTTACAAATCTGAGGGACAATCATGAGCTGTATTGCCTCGGCCATCTCATCGAGGGGGCGGTGGCTTATTATCAGGCAACCGGAAAGGATAAGCTCCTAAATGCAGCAAAGCGATTCACGGATTATGTGGATAATCATTTTGGACCGGAGGAGGAAAAGTGCAAGGGCTATCCAGGACATGAGCTGGTAGAGATGGCACTGGTCAGACTCTACGATGTGACAGGTGAAAAAAAATACCTAAGGCTCAGCAAATTCTTCGTGGAGCAGAGAGGTCAGAAGCCTTACTACTTTGAGACTGAGGAGCATCCTAATCCAACCAATGAATATTATCATCAGTCCTACGCCCCCATCAGGGAGCAGGATGTGGTGTCTGGCCATGCTGTGAGGGCGGTATACTTTTATTCCGGAGTGGCGGATATTGCCAGAGAATATAATGATGATTCTCTCTTTGAAACCTGTGACAGACTTTTTGACCAGATTGTCAAAGAAAAAATGTATGTGACAGGCGGTATTGGGGCGACTCATCTGGGAGAGGCGTTTTCATTCCCCTTTGATTTGCCGAATGATACGGCATATGCCGAGACCTGCGCTTCTATAGGAATGATGTTTTATGCCAGAAGGATGCTGCAGATAAAGCCGGATTCCAAATACTCCGACATAATGGAGTTGGAGCTTTACAATACGGTGTTGAGCGGAATGGCTCTGGATGGAAAAAGTTTCTTTTATGTAAATCCGCTTGAGGTACTTCCTGAGGCATGTCATTCAGACGAGCGCAAATTCCACGTGAAGGATGTGAGACAGAAGTGGTTCGGCTGCGCATGTTGTCCGCCAAATATTGCGCGAACTCTTAGCTCCATCGGTTACTATGCCTATACAGAGAGTGAGGATGCGTTGTTTGTGCATCTATATATAGCGGGGAGCTTAAAAAAACAGGTCGGTGACGAGACAGCAAGCATCGAGATCGAGTCAGGCTTTCCCTGGAATGGGAATGCCAGCGTTAAGGTTTCGGGCTGTAACAGTGAATTTACTGTTGCATTCAGGATACCGGAGTGGGCAAAGAGCACTGAACTCACCTTAAATGGTAAAGAGATGGGAATAGATGAGTCCGGAAGCTTTAATGACGGCTATCTGTATATCAAGAGAATCTGGAAGGGTGATGATGTCTTATCGCTAAGATTTGAGATGGCTACCGATTTCTTGTATGCGGACAGCAGAATAAGAGAGGATATCGGAAAAGTTGCGCTGAAGCGCGGTCCGATCATTTATTGTCTGGAGGAACAGGACAACGGAAAGGGTCTTCATCTATTAAAGGTAAATACGGACGAGATGCCTAAAGTGCGCGATATAGAGATCCTTGATACGAAGGTGGTAGGCATCGAGGCTTCAGGTGTCAGGCTCTCTCAGGAATACACCGATAGTGATAAAGCATACCGGCTGATAAAAAATGTCAAAAAAATCCCCGTGACCTTGAAGTACATTCCTTATTACACATGGGCTAATCGCGGTGAAAACGAGATGTGCGTGTGGGTGAGGGAATTATAGGTTATAGTAATTGCTTTGTAGGCTCAGCTCATTTTGAAGTTTTGCAGGATCGTAGCATTCTGTCCTAAAGATACGGATTCTTTTTGTCTCCTTCGCGTTCAGGTCGAAGTAGTTGTCAGAGAGGAGTACATCCGTTTCCGTGAAATTCAGGGCGACTCTTCTGGCGAAGCTTTTTGCTGTCACATCCACGAAAATTCCGTCCTTGTCCTGGCCTAATGATGCTTCAAGCATCGGATCATGGAAGGCGAAATGTTTCGGATGACACAGCAGCCTGTTTCCTGAATCTATTATTTCTTCAGAAAACTTTACGCCGTAGTGCAGATAAATGCTGCGGCGCCCTGCTGTGAAAAGTCCTTTCTCAGGGATTGCTATGCGAAGCGCATCCTTTGAGGACAGGGCAGAAAGCGTAAAAGTATGGGAGTTCTCATCGATCATGATGGGTGAATTCTCACTGTTGTCGATCCATTGCGCGAATACAGTGATCTCCCTGCTGTCCAAAAATTCGCTGGAAACGTAGATCAGGGCGTGATCCTCATATTCGTCGAATTCAGCATAGGAGATCAGAGGCGCATAGGCTCTTCTGATCGCGTACTGGGCTCCCTTCCAGCGACCATTATGATCGATGGTGGACCATGAAATGGTGGGCCAGGTATCATTTACCTGCCAATAGATGCTGCCGAAGCACCGTGATCTGTGGGATCTCAAGTGTCTGACCGTCATATCCAGATAATCGCTCTGAAGACACTGGGTGAGATATATTATTCTGTCAAAGTCTGCCGGATAATTGTAATATCGCAGCATATAGTGAACCAGCGTCAGATTTCCGTCCACACATTTCTGGTGTGATTCGATCTGGGGGCTGGTGATGTTCATCTGATCGGGCTCTATCACGGTGAGCAGAGTTCTCTTGTCAGGTATCGCCTCAAAGCCGAATTCACTGAAAAATCTGAAATATTTTTTTTCGATATCTTCAAAGGGTCTCTTTCCGTGCCATACATCCCAATAGTGTGTGTCGCCCCTTGATTCACTGCTTGGATCCACAAATCCTCCTCCGGATGAGGGGGAAGAGGGCCAGTAGTAGCGGTCAGGATCTTCATTTTCCAGGATGGATGGGATGATATTTTCAAATATCTTTAGATAATCTGATTTGAGCTTTGTGTTCTCTGTTACGCCCCAGTCGGCCCAGGCGCTCTCAACCTCGTTGTTTCCGCACCAAATACCGAGAGAAGGGTGATTGCGGAGTCTTCTGATATTGTAGGCAAATTCCTCCCGGAGATTTTTTTCCATATTTTCTGTGAGATCGTAGGCGGAGCAGGCGAAGAGGAAATCCTGCCATACTATAAGTCCCAGCTCGTCGCAGTAGTCATAGAACCAGTCATCGCCGTAGTGTCCGCCTCCCCAGATGCGTATACAGTTGTAGTTTGATAAAGCGCAGTCAGAAAGCAGCGCCTTAGTCCGCTCCTTTGACCTGTGTCCGAATATTGCATCCTCCGGAATGTAATTCGCGCCCTTCATGAATATCTCCCGGCCGTTCACCGCGAATACAAAGGACTCTCCCCAGTGATCGGGGCGTCTCACTATGTCTATTATCCTCAGGCCGATGCGATGGGAGCGTTCATAGAGGGTGGTTTCCCCATTCTTTAAGAGCAGTTCTATTGTATACAGGGGCTGCTCGCCGTAACCGTTGGGCCACCAGAGCTCGGGATTTTCGATGTCGATGGTGAGAACCAGGGATTCCAGTGCTACATCGCTGCTGCGCAGGATCTCTCTCCCCGCGGGATTTATCAACACGTACTCCAGTGTAGCGGGAATACTCAGGTCATTTTTGATGTTTATGGTCAAATGTGAGAATCCGACGGAATTTTCTTGTCTGATGTATACATCTTCGATGCGGCCTCCCTCGGTGCGCTCGATATAAATGTCTCTCCAGATTCCCATGTCAGGGAGCTTCGGACCCCAGTCCCAGCCGAATTGGCAGTGGGTCTTTCTGATGTGGGGGAAACCCTGGATAGCGGTCTGCTCGTCCATGCCCCAGAGAGGCTTTCTGGTATTCTTGTTTCTGACATACCTCAGGGGTGATTGGAATTTGATGATGATCTCATTTTCGCCGTTGATCAGGGTGTCCGTCACCACAAAACGGTAGCCTGTGTGCATGTTTTCCACGTGGGCGATGAAAACGCCATTGATATAGATGTCCGCGAGGGTGTCAATGCCGTCGCACACCAGGAAAAAAGCAGTCTCCTCCGTAACCACGCCGAAGGAGTAGTCAAACTTTCTCCTATAATAATAGTCTTGACCGGAGAGTTCCAGCGCGCTCTCCTCATTCTCGTATTTGTAGGGATCGTCTATGATGCCGCAGCTGATCAGATCGGCGTACATGCTGCCAGGCACAGCAGCCTCGTGCCAGCTCTCCTCCTCCGCTGCGCTCATCTCCCATTTTCCGTTTAGGCTGAACCTCTCCATATAAACCTCCATATTAAGTTATAGGAAACGAACAAAATGTTTGAGTTTTGATTGTTTTGAGTGTAGTGAAGAATCTGTTAAATAAAGAAACTTCTTTAGAGCTTAGGATGACTTATTTTTAGCGGCTTCAATCACTCCGGTGGCAAGCCCCGCCAAACCCTGTATCTCTGAGGGAATGATGATCTTTGTGGATTTACCGTCTGCAGCGCGCTCGAAGGAGTCGAGGCTGCGAAGGGCCACGATTTGGTCAGAATTTAATCCTGCGTCCAGCAGTTTTTGTACACCATAGGCCTCTGCCTCCTTGTGAAGCCTGATGGACTCGGAATGTCCCTCAGCCTCCTTCACAAGTTCTATCTTTTGTGCCTCTGCGCGGAGGACTGCGGATTCCTTCTCTCCCTCGGCTTTGAGGATGGCTGATTTCTTTTCACCCTCTGCGATAAGTATAGCTTCACGCCTCTCGCGCTCTGCCTTCATTTGCTTTTCCATGGCCTGTTGTATAGCGGCAGGGGGCATGATGTTTTTTAATTCCACACGATTGACCTTTATGCCCCAGGGGTCTGTGGCCTCGTCGATGGCATCTCGCATCTTTGTGTTTATGGCATCGCGGCTGGTAAGGGTCTCATCCAGCTCCATTGCTCCGATGACATTACGGAGAGTGGTCGCCGTGATATTCTCAATGGCAAATACAGGGTTTTCCACGCCGTAGGTGTACATCTTCGGATCCATGACGCGGTAGTAGACCACAGTATCTATCTGCATTGTGACATTATCTTTTGTGATAACGGGCTGCGGCGGGAAGTCGGCTACCTGTTCCTTGAGGGAGACCTTTCGGCGCACCTGATCGATGAGGGGAATGATGATATTCAGACCTGCGCCGAGAGTTTTGTGGTATTTGCCAAGTCTTTCGATGACATACGCGTTTGACTGGGGTACTATCTTTATGAGAGACAGAACGAGGAGTAATAGAACGACTAAGATAACAATAATTGGAATAGTCATGTTGTAAACCTCCTTTGTGAAACATTAGTTACGAATATAATAAACCAATACGGGCGCAGTTGCAAGAGGCAGCGGACTGCATGAAATAGTAACCAGTAATCAGTCATATGGAAGAGATACGGTTGACAGTCGCGGAAAATGAGTGTAATATACTTTCGCGTGAATATGAAACACTTATCAGTGATATATGGTTATAGTGTAAAATGGTTCCTACGGATTGTTCCGTGCTTCGCACTCCCACAATCCTCCCCAATATTCGCATTCTCGTGTGGCTTCGCCTCACTTCATGCTTATATCGGGGCGTGCAATGAATCTATTCCCCCACTTATGTGCAAGTACGACATGTGTGATGATTTTTTGCGCTGGAATCATATATAAAAGGTCTGTTATATGAGTAGAATCATTTCAGTTTCAAATCAAAAGGGCGGCGTGGGAAAGACTACTACTGCCATAAATCTGTCTGCGTGTCTCGCGGAGGCCGGGAAAAAGGTCCTAGTCATAGATCTTGATCCACAGGGCAATACCTCAAGTGGTCTTGGTGTTGAAAAGGAAGAGCTGGAAAATACGGTTTATGAGCTGATTTTGGAGGAGTGCACTGTAAAGGAGGCTTTGATAAAGACCACCATCGGAAATCTGCATCTGCTTCCTGCTAATGTGGATCTGGCTGCTATCGAGATCGATCTCCTTGGAACTTCAAACCGTGAGTATGTCCTGAAAAATCAGGTAGATTACATAGCGGAGGACTACGAGTATGTCATTATTGACTGTCCCCCTTCATTAAATATACTGACAATAAATGCGATGACCACCGCGGATTCCATCCTGGTTCCGATCCAGTGTGAGTATTACGCATTGGAGGGCTTGAGCCAGCTGATCCACACCATCGATCTGGTACGCGAGAGGCTCAATCCCAGGCTTACCATCGAGGGTGTGGTATTCACCATGTATGACAACAGGACCAATCTCTCAAAGGATGTGGTGGAAAATGTCAAGAAAAACCTCCACGCTCATGTGTTTGATACAGTGATACCCCGCAATGTGCGTTTGGCAGAGGCGCCCAGTCACGGTCTCCCCATTAATCTGTACGATCCTCGTTCTCAGGGCGCCGATCGCTATAGGAGGCTGGCTTTGGAATTGATTAGGAAGGGAAATTGACATGGCAAGAAAAGCAGGGTTGGGGAAGGGACTAGACGCCTTAATAGTTAATAAGGTAGCTAAACCCAGCGAGCAGATCACGCCGGAGCAGCTGAACAATCCGATGATAGTGGATATCAGACGCGTGGAGCCGAACAAGGATCAGGCTCGTAGAAACTTCGACGAGGATTCCCTGGCTGAGCTCGCGGATTCCATCAAGCAGTACGGTATTATCTCTCCCATCATAGTTCAGGACAAGCAGGATTATCTGCGTATAGTTGCGGGGGAGCGCAGGTGGCGCGCCGCAAAGATGGCAGGTCTCACTGAGGTTCCGGTCATCATCCGTGATCTGACTGACAGGGAAGCTGCTGAGATATCCCTCATAGAGAATATGCAGCGCGAGGATCTTGATCCGATAGAGGAGGCCATGGGCTTGAAGCAGTTGGTGGTGGATTTCTCACTTACCCAAGAGGAAGTGGCCGAGCGTGTCTCAAAGAGTAGAGCCGCAATATCAAACTCCATGCGCCTCTTAAAGCTGGACGAGAGAGTTCAGATGATGCTCCGCGAGCGGAAGCTCTCTACAGGTCAGGCCAGAGCGCTCCTTTCTATAGAAGACGGCGACCGCCAGTATGAGCTGGCTGAAAAAATATTTGACGAGGGCTTGAATGTCCGCGAGGTGGAGAAGCTCATAAAGAGCATCGGCAAAGAGAAAAAGCCTCCGGTAAAAAAGCCTGTCCTTGACTCACAGATGTCGAGTGTGTATGAGGGATTGGCCGACCGCATGAAAAATGCCCTTGGCACAAAGGTTTCTATCAGTGCTAGAGATGAGAAGAGCGGCGCTATCGTGATAGAATATTACTCTTCGGAGGAGCTGGATTCCCTGGTGGATGAGCTCTGTACCATAAAGAGATAGGATAGATTTATGTTGACCACCATATTTGAGTTCCTAAAGCAGTATGAGTATGTGACCATCGGAGTGGTGATAGCACTGCTTGTTATATTTATCGTGATGTTTGTCATGAACATCGTATCTCTGGTAAAGCTCAGAAAGTTGAGAAAGAAATATCAGGCTTTTATGAGGGATGACGATGGGATGAGCCTTGAGTCTGTCATAGAGAAGCACCTCGGAGAGATTGACGGACTGCTGGCTGACACAGAGGTAAACGCAAACGGCATCAAAAAGCTGGACGCCCAGATAAAGTTCGCATTCCAAAAGATCGGTATGGTAAAGTACGATGCCTTCGACGAGATGGGCGGAAAGCTTTCCTTTACCCTGTCTCTCTTGAATGAAAGAGATGACGGTTTCGTAATGAACGCGGTTCATTCCAGAGAGGGCTGCTATACCTATTTAAAAGAAGTAGTTGCGGGCAAACCTATCATTCCTCTTTCTGCGGAGGAGCAGGAAGCCCTTGACCGCGCCATGAAAGGCGCATAAAAAATAGCTTGAAATCTTCCATATATTTGTTATCATTATTTAGGTGGATTAAATATGTCTCTGTAGCTCAGTAGGATAGAGCGTTCGCCTCCTAAGCGAAAGGTCGCTGGTTCGACTCCAGTCAGGGACGTTTTTGAATGACGCAATATATGGGGGATGACATGACGAAGAAGAATTCATTGGAGCCTTCCGGCTCAGGTTCGAAGAGAAAGAATCCGCTTACTCTTATATTGTGTTTGTTTATTGTGATGGATATTCTTATATTCGTCACTTTCTTTGTTGCGGTTAATTTTCACGATATGATCTATGTGGTGGCGGGAATGCTTGCCCTTACCGCGGGAGTCATTGCTCTTACTGCATATATGGTGGTAAAGACGGTGAGCGATGTGATGAAGCAGTCCGAGGAGAGATATGACTCGCTGCTGAAATCCGAGAAAGCCACCTATCTCCTCCAAAAGAGGAATTTTGAGGAGATTATCGCAAATCTGAGGAAGCCCGGCATGGGCAACTCTGATGTAAATGAGATCATCGTGGCTCAAAAGGCCATTGCAAAGGTCACGATAAACCGCAGTAAGGAAAATGTCGATGCTCTTATGAATTCAAATGACAAGCTGATCGACATGATCTTTGAGCTCTCCGACAAGGTAGACGCTCTGACGAAATCTGCCGGTGGCGAGAGTGCAGATACGAGTGCCCTTTCAAGAGAGCTTAATTCTTATCAACAGCGTACGGAAACTATTCTTAGAAATATCGAATTATCCATTACCAACAAGATATTGGAATCACAGAGCAGGATGGCAGTGCCACAGATGATGATGGCGATGCCGCAGATGCCTCAGATTAATATGCAGCCACAGTCGGCTCCTGATACACCTGCTTCTCTTCCGGAAATGCCAGAGATGCCTGACATGGAGATGGGTGGACTGCCTTCTCTTGATGAGATGTCTGCTACTGTCGGCGCCATGATGGAGACTGTGGACGACGGCGAGTCCGATGGATTAGCGCCTCTCCCGGGTATGGATATGATGGGGGAGCAGATTCACGTGCCTGAGCCTGAATCGGTTCCCGAACCGGAACCCCAGCCAATACCAGAGCCTGAACCTGAACCTGAGCCGGTTCCTGAGCCTGCGCCTGAACCTGCTCCTGCTCCAACACTTACACCTCCAAGTGACGACCCGAATCATGTGATGACCCCTGAGGAGATAGCGGCACTTGTTGCAGGGGCATCCGCGGAGCCTGAACCTGCTCCGGAGCCTGAGAAGCCTCCGATGCCTGATATGTCAGATCCCAATAGATCCATGAGCCCTGATGAGATAGCGGCGTTGTTCGCTAATCTCGGATAAGTATATATGAATTATAAGCAGTTTGTAGGAGAAATTTTATGGAATATACTGTAAAAAAAGTCCACTTAGGCCCGGCGCATTTCGCACTGGATCTCTCTGACGGAAGCGAGCGAGGAGAGTATGTGAATCAGGACTATATCTTGCGGACTCTCGGAAGACCCCACAGAAACATCAATTTGATGTATACCTATTATCCTCATGATAAGGAGTGGCCGGCTCGCATTTCAAAGGCTTATGCCGATAAAGAGGTCAATTTTGCATGGGATTACCCATACGATGACTATTTCCCCTACGACAAGAAAACCGGAAACCCCAATCCCATAGAGTGCATGAAGGATGTGCGCCGTCACGGTCAGGACGTGACATTGACTCTCACTATCGACTGCTCGCTCTCCGATGAGGAGCTGCGGGAGGTGGCAAGAGACCTGCGCCCCTTCGGCCGCATGCGCGTTCGAATAAATCACGAATGTGTCGGTGATTGGTTTACTCACAACAAGAGATTTTCTTTCAAGGAGATCGCGGAATTTTTCGCCAGATTCACGGATATAATTCATGAGGAAGCCCCGAATGTAAAAACTATCTTTTGCGCGGGATTTTCCGAGGAGGACGGGGCGCCCGTGGATAAAGAGGAAGATTTGATAGCAGGTTACAGGGCTGCAGATGTATGGAGCGGCGACAGATATCTGGCTCTACACTTCGGCTGGCCCTACGACATCGCTGAGAAGGATGATAATGGTCGCCACTGTTACTACAAGCTCGACGAGGTTTATAACAAATTCCGTTACACTTACGAGAGATTGAAAAAGATCACGGGACAGGACAAGCCCGTGGTTATGTCTGAGCTTAATGCTGACGGAGATGTGACAGGCGCTCTTCATCAGGGAGACGCAATAAAGCGTTTTTTGTACATGATACGGGACGATAAGCCCACCTGGTTTACCGCAGCCACCATGTACCAGTTCAGGGATAGAGGAAGGCTGGGTCTGGAGATCGAAGACCCTAATAATCCTGCGGTCGGCATACCTCAGCCGCTATTAAAAGATTATAAAGAGGTAATGTCTGAGCCTTATTTCATGCCGGAATTAAAGGTAGAGGAGGATCAGGAGTTTCCAGTAAGGCTTCGCTGGGGCGGGGCGGAGGATTCCGACGGAGTCAGCATACAGCTTCACTTCGAGAGCAATCCGGAGTTCTGCGAGTTGGTCTTTGAGCAGGATCTCTCGCTGATGATGGAGTTGAACGGAACCTGGTTTTACAAAGCTCCCGGTGTCAAATGCGTGGATTTGATGAGCGCGTTTTATGAGAAACCTCTGAGTTGCAGCGCAGATTTAAGTCTTAATATTTTTGCAACGCCACCCGAGGGAGTAAATGTGGACGACGGCTCCGAGGATTGGGCTGTGAATTATTACGCTACCATAACAAAGCTTCCCGATATCCGAATTCGTTTTGAGCCTGTCAGCGTAATTGAATGAAAAAATGCTTGCATTTTTGATACATTTGTGCAATAATAATCTTCGCTTGTGTGAGTGAGCGATATTGGCCCATCGCCAAATGGTAAGGCAACGGACTCTGACTCCGTCATTTCAAGGTTCGAATCCTTGTGGGCCAGTAAAAACCCCGAGATGATATCCCGGGGTTTTTTATATCCTTTATACAAACTTATTCAAAGCCTCATTGTATTCATATCCGATGGAGGAGAGTTTTGTGAGTATGTCCTCCTCCTCCACATCGAAGCTCTTGCACAGATCTTCTAAAGAGTCGTAGGTGTCACGGAGCTGTGTGTTTACAAAGCTTAAGAGTACCATAGGGTTGTTTGGCATAATACTGTCCTCATTTGCAGCTGCTTTAGCGCCCCTCCTCTGCAAATCTGTGTGCATCCCGCCGGAGGCTTTTTATCACAGTCGGGGGATGAACAACGTTCATAATATATTTGTTATAAATCTGCCTTGGAAGGACGGGATAATTTCTCAACTATGATAAAAAATAAGACACCGAATCCATCACCTCTGATAAACCCGATGCCTCAGTGCGCCACCAGGGGTTCGAACCCTGGACACCCTGATTAAGAGTCAGGTGCTCTGCCAGCTGAGCTAGTGGCGCCTGCGTTCTCACGACGACAATGGCTATTATAAACACATATTTTCAAAAAAGCAAGGAATTTTTTAAGAAAAATTGTTACAAAAAGTAAGTGGTGTTCTTTGGTGAATTTGAGCATAAAATCAAAAATCTCCAAATTTTATTGACAGTGGAATTGTTACAGTGCTATATTACCTTTTGTAACAAATTGTAACAATTATTTCCAGTAAGAGAGAAAAAAATGAATAAAAAGATTATTCGTTCCATAGCAGTCTGCACAGCCTTCACGATAATGTCTACAGCGGTAGGTTTTCCTGCTGATCGTGTGGGAACAGCCTTTGCCCGCGAGGTAGGGGGGATAAACGCCATGACTGATGAGGCGGTATCCGTAAGCCTGGATGCACTAGGCTTGAGTAGCGGTGTGACGGCAGTGCTCACCAACTACCTGATGGATAATGACATACAGTCCATTGAAGAGTATATTGAGAATTCCGTAGAGGTCTACGAGGAGATCCCCGAGGGAGCAGAGGCGTCATCGAACGTAAAGGAAGAAGCTGAGGAAGCTGCAGAAGAGACAGAAGAGGACGGTATAAAAGGAAAACTCGCAGCGGCAAATGTCCAGGATAATGTCAATATCAGGGCTCATGCTTCAGAGGAGGCTACGATTGTAGGACGTCTCTACAAGGGTGGCGTGGTTACACTTATAAAGGAAGTAGACGGTTGGTACAAGATTAAATCTGGAAACTGCAAGGGCTACATCAAGGCTGAGTACCTCTCTCTCGACGAGGAGGATGTAAAGGCAGCCGGCAGAAGGATCGCCGTAGTCAATACAGAGAAGCTTCGCGTTAGAAAAGAAGGAGACGAGAATGCAAAGATAAAGGCACTCGTTCCCGATGGAGAAGAGCTCATAGTCATCTCCGAGGATAATCCCGACTGGATCGAGGTAGATCTGGAGGAGGGCAGTGGCTTCGTATCCGCTGACTATGTGGAATTAAAGACAGTCTACAAATATGCAGAGACATTAGAGGAAGAGGAAGCGAGACTTAATGCCGAGGCAGAAGCAGCCCGGGCTGCAAGACGCGCGGCAGAGGAAGCAGAGGCAGCCAGAGCGGCAAGTAATGCTATAGAGGATGGCAGTTCCTCATCATCCTCATCATCTTCTTCATCATCCGGCAAGAAATACAAGGCGCCCTCAGGCACGGACGGATCATCGGTTGCAAGCTA
>CALFUE010000090.1 GCA_937916345.1 uncultured bacterium | reverse complement strand
GTGGGAAAGATTGGAGTGCCCGACGCCATCATAAACAAGCCAGCCAGGCTTTCTGACGATGAGTACAGGACAATCCAGAATCATCCCGTGATGGGAGCCAGGATCCTGAAAAAGATCAGTGAATTTCCGCGTCTCGTCACCGGCGCCAGATCACATCATGAGAGGTATGACGGCACAGGCTATCCCGACAACCTCAAGGGTGAAGATATCCCTGAGGAAGCCAGGATAATCGCCGTCGCCGACGCCTATGACGCCATGACCAGCCGCAGGAGCTACAGGGAGGTACTGCCTCAGGAGGTGGTCAGATCCGAGGTCGAGAAGGGTCGTGGCACTCAGTTTGATCCGAAATTTGCAGACATTATGCTGGAGATGATCGACGAGGATGTGAATTACGAGCTGCGTGATAAATAATGCGTACCTGTTCAGCAGGCTGAACAGATACAAAAATGCTTTATAAGGGGGGATCCCGTGGAAGAAAATAACAAGACAAATTCAAATGAGAAATTAAACATTTCCCATCTCTCCATATTGATGAGTTTTACCTGCTTCACCGCCGCTCTAATGGTGCAGACAGTGATGCTGTCATGGGAGAGGTGGTCCATAATCCTTATGGTTGCCAGTGTTTTCACGGCATGGGCGCTCCATTTTATGGGATTAATGAACGAAAAGACCAGAATTTGGATATATGCCTCATTCATGATGATAATGTTCCTGTTTTACGGGGTGCACGAGACCAGTATATACGATATGGGCGTGCTGATGGGTATAATCATCATGCTCTTTGCTATGGCGGGCAGTCAGGGGCTTGTGAATTTTGCCACAGGTACCTATTATGTCACATTTTTCTATGATCTGCTGATGCTGCTGTCAAATGGTGCCGTATTCTCGGGACTCGTGGTAACGAGGCTCCTGCTGCATACCATCCTTATCGCGATGGCAAACAGGATCGCGGCTGTTATCATCAAAAAGGATCAGGAGGAAAAGAAGGAATATCAGGAAAAGATACAGCGCCTCGAGGAGACAAACCGACGCACGGAGGATTTCCTGACAAATGTCTCTCACGAGCTGAGGACACCCATAAATGCCGTGACAGGTATCACGGCTCTGGTATTAAACAAGATAAAGGACGACCAGCTGAAGGAAGATGTGAAATCTATCCAGAGAGCGGGCTACAGGCTTTTTGAGCAGATAGGCGACATACTGGACTACACGGAGATAGACACAAACCGCATTGTGGTCAGTGAGGAGCCTTACCTCATCTCATCCTTGCTGAACGATCTCATCGTCGAAAACAGGATGCTGATGAAGGAGCTGGACAAGGAACTTATATTTGATGTGGATCCGTGTGTGCCTGCCATGATGGTGGGTGACAGCTCAAAGATCAAAAAGGTGATCCGTCATCTGGTTTCAAATGCGATAAAATTTACCAAAAAGGGCGGAGTTTACCTGCGTATATTTACCCTGAAAAAGCCCTACGGCGTTAATCTCATAATAGATGTGACGGACACCGGTATCGGAATAGACACGGAATCCCTCTCCAGGATAAAGGAGAGATTCTATCAGGTCAATTCAGGGCGAAGCAGGAGAGCCGGAGGTCTGGGACTTGGGCTTTCGATCGTTAACGGTCTGACATCCGCAATGGACGGATTTATGCAGATAGACAGCGTTGAGGGAGCCGGGACGGTGGTTCGTGTCAGCATACCCCAGCGCGTCTCTGATTACTCGCCCTGTATGGCAGTGTCTGACAAGGATGAGCTCTGTCCCGCATTGTATATACGCACGGAGAAATATGAGATACCGGCTCTCAGGAGCTTCTTCTCGGATTTTACCACTCATGCGGTGGAAGGTTTGGAGCTGACCATCCATTCCGTCAGCAAAAAGGAGGATCTCATCAGGCTGAACGACACCCTGCGCCTCACACATTTGTTCCTCAGCGAGGATGAATACATGGAGGATCCCGTGTACTATGAAGGACTCGACAGCAGCACGGAGCTGGTGGTGATTGCGAAACCGGGCTTCGATCCGGGTACGGAATCCAGGGCAAAGATACTCTTAAAGCCGCTTTACACTCACGCCGTAGCCAGCCTGCTGAGTATTGACAGCGACGGTTTGGAGGATTACACGGACAAGCAGATGCGCTGCGACGGCACAAAGATACTGGTGGTGGACGACGAGAGCATGAACCTTATGGTTGCGGAGGGAGTTTTCGGAAACTACGGCATGGATGTCCATACCGCCTCAGGCGGCGTGGAAGCGCTGGAGATCTGCGAGCATGAGAGCTTCGATATCATATTCCTGGATCATATGATGCCGGAGATGGACGGCATGGAGGTTATGAAGCGCCTGAGAAAGAAGGAGCAGGAGGAGGATCGTCACTTCGTCATCGTGGCGCTCACGGCGAACGCAGTCAGCGGCGCCAAGGAGATGTTCCTGACGGAGGGTTTCGACGAGTTCATCTCAAAGCCCATCGAGCACATGGAGCTTGAGAGGGTGCTGAGAAAGATCCTTCCAAAGAATATTGTTCGTTATGTAAACAAAAATGCGAATCCCGATGAGGAGATTTCGGAGGATATTCTGTCCGCAGACGCCGGAAGGAATACCACAGCGAAGCTCCTGGAAAATGGCATAGATCCGTCCATCGGCATAAAGTACTGCAACAATGATAAGGATTTCTATATAGAGCTTTTAACAAAATATGCTTCCGAGGCGGTGATAAAACAGCGTGATATGCAGGAATTCTTCAATCTGAGAGATATCAGGAGCTATCAGATCGCTGTCCACGCCTTAAAAAGCACATCAAAGATGATCGGCGCCATAGGGCTCTCTGATATGGCAAAGAACTCAGAGGAGGCCGCGAAGAGAGAAGACAGGGTTTATCTGGACGCTCATCATGACGAGCTCATGAGCACCTACGAGAGAGTCACGGCTGCCATTGTGGAAAATCTGGAGATCGAGACCGAGACGGAGGAAACCGGCTGCGAGGATATTACTGCAGATGAGTTGAAGAGCAGGTTTGACGAGCTGTCCGATGCTCTAGATACATTTGAGGCGGAAAAAGCAGGAAACATCATAACCGAGCTCTCAAGATTCAGCAGCGGAGGTGTGAAGCTGAAAGAGCTGCTCGGCGGCATACAGGCAAAGACCGAGGACTTTGATCTGGGGGCAGCGGCGGAAGAGCTTGTCGGCGTAAAAGAAAGGCTGTTGGGAGGTGACGCATCATGAGTCCAAAAAAAATGATTGATTGGATCAAGGATCCGAACAGGCCTCTCTATCAGAGAACCTTTGTGCTGATGACGCTGACGGCTTTTGCAACGCTGTCCTTGATCACCGTGTGGGATATATTTATCGGCGAGAGCATATTAAAGCTTTCTGCGCTGGTGATAGCGCTTATCGCCTTGTATGTCATAATCGTTCTCTCCATAAAATTCAAGAACACTCAGGTGGGAGCCATAATCGTCAGCATATCCATAATTCTCTATGTGCTTCCCGTGGAGTTTTTCACCGGTGACGGAGTTTACGGCTGTACTCCCATATGGTATGTCTATGCATTTATGTATGTGGGTGTGAATGTACAGGGCTTTATCAAGTACCCTTTGCTGGTGGGTGTGCCCGCCTCAGCCGTAACCTGTTATCTGGTGGCTTACTACAATACCTCTCTGCTCACCAACCATGATATGAAAACGGCGTATCTGGACTCTATCGCGTCGCTGATCGGAGTCGGTTCTCTGCTGTATTTCTCGGTTACCTTTATGATCGACCTCTACAGGAGTGAGAATGAGCTCTCCAAGAGACAGAAGGAGGAGATCGCGGAGTTGTCAAAGGCTCAGAACCGGTTCTTCTCCAGCATGAGCCATGAGATCAGGACTCCCATTAATACCATCATCGGCTTAAACGAGATGACTCTTCGCGATGAGACCATTTCCGAGGAGATCGCGGACAATTCCAGAAATATCCGTTCTGCCTCAAAGATGCTGCTGACGACGATAAATGACCTGCTGGACATCTCAAAGATCGAGTCCGGAAAGATGGATATCGTGTCCGTGGAGTATGACCTGGGCGATATGCTCTCGGATATCGTGGGCATGAGCTGGCACAGAGCCAGGGAGAAGGGGCTGGAGTTTCATGTAGATGTGGACCAGAACTGCCCCACCAAATTCTACGGCGACGAGGTGCGCATCAAGCAGATAATCATAAATTTACTGACGAATGCGATCAAATACTCGAAAAAAGGTTCTGTCACGCTCTCTGTCAGATGCCGTCAGAGGGAGAGCAGCAGGGTCATCATCGTTTTTTCCGTGGCCGATACCGGCATGGGCATCAAAAAAGAGAGCATGCCATATCTGTTCACCGCCTTCAAGAGGGTGGATGAGGACAAGAACCGCTACATCGAGGGCACAGGCTTAGGACTTTCCATTGTAAAGCAGTTTGTGGACATGATGGGCGGAACAATAAGCGTAAACAGCGTATATACAAAGGGTTCCACTTTTATTGTGGAGCTGCCCCAGGAGGTGGTGGATTTCCATGAGATTGGTGAATTGAACCTGGAGGCAAGGCATGCCCTTGGAAAGCGTGAGCATTACAAGCAGAGCTTTGAGGCTCCCGGTGCAAATGTGCTGGTGGTTGATGATAATGAGACGAATATACTGGTTGCTACGAAGCTTCTGCGGGGCACAAAGGTAAATATAGATACCGCCGCAAGCGGAAGGGACGCGCTGAGGCTGACACTGCAGAAGCATTACGACACCATCTTTATGGATCATCTGATGCCGGAGATGGATGGTATCCAGTGTCTGCACGCCATCAGGGAGCAGTTGGGAGGACTGAACACGGAGACTCCGGTAGTAATCCTGACTGCAAACGCGGGCAGTGAGAATCAGGCGCTGTACACAAAGGAGGGCTTCGATGGTTATCTGCTGAAGCCCGTCTCGGGTAATCAGCTGGAGAGTGAGTTGCTCCGCCATCTGCCATCAGAGCTCGTGACCATCACCGGTATGGACACCATCATGGGAGAGGAAGGGCTGTCCATAAAGAAGCACAGACACAAGGTTTCCGTCATGATCACTTCGGAGAGTCTCTGTGATCTGCCTGAAGATGTGGTAAAGAGGTTTGGCATCGGTATACTGCCTCATTGCATCCAGACCGAGAGAGGCTGGTTTTTGGACGGCGAGGAGATTGAGGCGGAGGGTCTTGTCGCATATATGGAGGAAGGCGGAGTCGCCAACAGTGAGCCCCAGGGAGTGGAGGAGATCGAGAGCTTCTTCGCGGATCAGCTGGTAAATGCACAGCATATCATACATATCTCCCTGGCAAAGAAGGTCAGCGATTCCTATGAGCGCGCCCTTGAGGCGTCGAAGACCTTTGACAATGTGACCGTAGTGGATTCGGGAAGCCTGTCCACGGGTCTCGGCCTTGTAGTGACCTATGCCGCTAAGAGGGCCGCAGAGGACGCTTCCGTGGAAGAGATACTTAAGGAGCTGAAGGGGATCATAAGGCGCACCAGGATGTCCTTTGAGGTATCCTCCACTGAGTATATGTACAGATGCGGCAGGATGAAGAGGGGGCTGCATCAGTTATGCAAATCCTTTATGATACATCCTATCATAGGCATGAGGAAGAGTGATATGAAGCTCACAGGTCTGCATGTGGGAACCAGAGAGGCTTCGTGGAGGCGCTATATCAGGCGTGAGCTCTCTGATCTCGACACTATATCCGACGAGATAATATATATAGTTTACGTGGCGCTGACGCCCGAGGAGCTTGAATTTCTCAGGAGCGAGGTTGAGAGCCGCATGAAGTTCAAGCAGATCATCTTTAAGAAGGCGTCGCCCACTATATCTACAAACTGCGGACCTGGATCTATAGGACTTAGCTATTTAAGGAAGGAAAACTGAATGTCGCTGAAAAAAAAAATAAAAAAGCTGTTTACAATAAAGGACAAGAAGAAGTTTATCAAAAAGACCATTATTTGCTTTCTTGGTATAACAGGCATGGGCTTTTTTCTGTCATTTCTCATCATGTGCGGACTGGGAACGGATCCTTATACCTTTATGAATCGTTCCATAGCCTCAACGCTTGGTTGGACATTGGGAAACTGGCAGCTGCTGCTCAATGCCGTCATGCTTATCTTTGTGATACTGATACGACCGAAGCTCATTGGTCTGGGTACTATATTTAATATGGTTCTCATAGGTTATTATGCCGACTTTTTCTGCTGGCTCTGGGAGAGGCTTATCCCTTCGAGTGTTTTCGAACCCGGAGTCGCGCAGATTGTGATATTTGTGATCGCATTGTTTGGCTTTATCATCAGCGCGGCCATATATATGAATTCGAACCTTGGGCTCTCACCCTATGACGGCACCGGAAAGATCATCACGGAGTGGCTCCACAAGATACCGTTTTTTATCGTGAGGATCGCTTATGATTCCATGGCTATTGTGGTGGGGATGTTGTTTTCCGGCACTCCGACCATCGGGATCATACTGATGGCTGTAGGCTTGGGTCCCGCCATCACCCTTGTTGGCAAATACATGAAGAAGCTAGGGATATAGATTTTTTTATGTATTGACAACACCGTATGGGGTATGATAGAGTGAACACAATCTTAAATTTTTATGAAAAGAGTTGACAGGATTATGGCAGATGTCGCAAAATTAACAGACAGACAGACAGACAGTAAATAATATATCTTATCGGAAGTTGCTTTGGCAACTGCCGATAAAAGGTGCAATTCATTGCACCGTATTATGATTATGGGGTTCGCGAAGCGGTTCCCATAATATAGCAGAGCAGAAACGCCGCCACATCCACAGCCACAATGGTAGAGCCAACGGGGGTGGAGAAGAGAACAGACAAAAGAAGCCCGGTTAATGCGCACACGACCGAGAGGATCGCGGAAAACACGGTCACTTTTTTGAAGCTGTCAAACACCCGCATGGCAGACAATGCAGGGAAAATGACCAGCGCGGATATAAGCAAAGAACCCACCAGATTCATGGCGAGCACTATCACCACAGCTATAACCACCGCGATAAGAATATTGTATCTTTTTGAGGAAACACCTATCGCGGTGGAAAAATCCTCATCAAAGGTCACCGAAAAAATCCTGTTGTAGAATATCACAAAAACTGCGATGACAAGCATCGAGAGTATCACACAGAGCCACACCTCAAAGGATGTCAGGGTAAGTATGGAGGTGGAACCGAAAAGAGTGCTGCACACATCACCTGAGAGATTCGAAGAAGTGGAAAAAATATTCATGAGGAGGTACCCAAGGGCGAGGGAGCCCACGGAGATCATTGCGATGACCGCATCCCCCTTTATCTTTGCCCTGCTGCCGGAACGAAGCATCAGAACTGCCGAAATAACAGTGACCGGCAGAACAATGAGCATCTGATTCGTCAGATTAAACACGGATGCGATGGCGATACCGCCGAATGCCACATGGCTCAAACCGTCTCCTATGAATGAAAACCGCTTCAGCACGAGGATCACCCCAAGCAGCGCGGAACACAGTGCTATCAGCACGCCGACTGTTATGGCGTACCTCACGAAAGGATAGGAGAGGTAATCCATCAGCTTTTCAAATATATTCATTGATGTACTCCTCCTTCGTACCGAAATAGACATTATCCCCTATGTGGAGGATGTGATCCGCGTATTTGTAGGCGGCTTCGAGATCATGGGAGATCATTATGATGGTGACGCCGTCATCGTTCAGATTTTTAATCAGCTCGTAGAGCTCCTCCGTCACCTTTGGGTCAAGGCCTGAGACAGGCTCATCAAGCAGGAGCAGCTTCTTTGCGGCGCACAGAGCCCTGGCAAGGAGCACTCTCTGCTGCTGGCCTCCGGAGAGCTCTCTGTAGCAGCGCTCCGAGAGATCCGCAATCCCCATCCGCTCCATGTTTTCCATGGCTTCTTCTTTATCCGCGACGCTGTAAAAAGGCTTAAAGCCGCCTCTCGCCGCAAAGCCTGACATCACAATCTCCCGTACAGACGCCGGAAAATCCCTCTGGTAGAAGGTCTGCTGCGGGAGATAGCCTATCTCCCCCTTTTTCAAGCCACCGCCATAGATCATCTCCCCTCCCATGGCAGGAGTCAGAGACAGCAGAGTCTTCATGAGGGTAGACTTGCCGGAGCCGTTCTCCCCAAGAATGCAGAGATAATCACCTTCATCCACCGTAAAATTTATATCGTTCAAAATGACCTGTGAATCATAACCAAGGCTAAGACCCTTTACTGTCAATAAATTCATCTGTGCTCTCCGTTGTGTCCGGCTGCCGCAAAATCGAAATCAGGAATCGTTGCCGATTATAGCAAAGAGAAAAAATAAAGTCAAATTAAAAAGCTGCCGCGTTTCCGCGGCAGCCCTGAATCTGTTTTAAGATTATTTGTAAAGCTCAACCAGCTTTTGGAGATGCTCGTAACGAGCCTTTGCAGCCTCCTCGTTCTTCTCGAAGAGCTCCTTTGCTCTCTCCGGGAAGGGCTTGATGAGACGGGTGTAACGAGCCTCGTTGTTCAGGAAATCCTGATATGAGCCATCGCCGGCCTTTGAAGTCAGAGTGAACGGATTCTTTCCCTCTGCCTTCAGTGCGGGATTAAATGAGAAGAGGTTCCAGTAGCCGGCGGCAACTGCTTTCTTCATCTCATCCTGGCAGTGGTTCATGCCGCCCTTTGCGATACCGTGAAGCTCGCAGGGTGCATAACCGATGATGAGGGAAGGTCCGTTGTAGCTCTCAGCCTCGATCAGAGCCTTCACAGCCTGTGCAGGATTTGCTCCCAGAGCGATCTGAGCCACATATACATATCCGTAAGACATTGCGATCTCAGCCAGAGACTTCTTTCCAAGCTCCTTGCCCGCGGCAGCAAACTGGCATACCTCGCCGATATTTGAAGCCTTTGAAGCCTGTCCGCCGGTATTAGAGTACATCTCTGTATCGAATACCATTACATTTACATCCTGACCTGAAGCGAGGACATGATCGAGTCCGCCGAATCCGATGTCGTATGCCCAGCCGTCACCGCCGAACACCCATATGGATTTCTTTGACAGGTAATCCCTGCTCTCAAGGATCTCCTTTGCCTCGGGTGTGCCTGCTGCCTCCAGCTCCTTTATCAGGGCGTCTGCGCAGGGGCCGTTCTCACGGGTGCTGTCCTTTGTAGCGAGGAACTTGTCGACAGCTTCCTTCAGAGAGCCAGACGCATTCATATTTTCAAGCTTCTCGATGGCTCTGTCTCTCAGATACTTCTGGCCGACCTGCATACCGAAGCCATGCTCAGCGTTGTCCTCAAACAGCGAGTTTGACCATGCCGGTCCCTTCTTTGAGTCCTTGTTGACTGTGTATGGCGAGGTTGCTGCAGGGTTACCCCAGATAGAAGAACATCCTGTAGCGTTTGATATGAACATATGCTCACCGAAGAGCTGTGTGATAAGTCTTGCGTAAGAGGTCTCGGCGCAGCCTGCGCATGAGCCTGAGAACTCAAGCAGCGGCTGGTTGAACTGAGAACCCTTGGGGGTTGTGTCCGCAAAACCGGAATCCTCTTTCTTTGATACGTTTTCAACCAGATAATCGAATACGGGCTGCTGATCCAGCTGTGACTCCTGGGGCTTCATCTGAATCGCGTCTACCGGGCAGACCGTGATACACTCGCCGCAGCCCATGCAGTCGAGAGGAGTAACAGACATGGTGAACTGATACTTTCCTGCCTTCGGTTTTGAGTCTGCCAGCTTGATGTTTGAGGGAGCTGCCTTTGCCTCGTCCTCTGAGAGGAGGAAGGGACGGATGGTAGCGTGCGAGCAGACGAAAGCACAGTTGTTACACTGGATACACTTTGTCTGATCCCACTCGGGAACTGTAACCGCAGTTCCTCTCTTCTCGTAAGCAGAAGCGCCGGTCTCGAACTGACCGTCTGCAATCGCGGTGAATGCTGATACGGGAAGTGAATCGCCGTCCATTAGAGCAATGGGCTCAAGAAGCTCGTTAACCATCTTTACGGTAGCCTCGCGGCCTTTCTTCTCAGGCTTCGGAGCATCCGGAGCGGGATTCTTCCAGCTGTCGGGCACTTCTACCTTGTGGATGGCATCCACGCCGGCGTCGATAGCCTTCCAGTTCATCTCAACCACATCCTGACCCTTCTTTGAGTAAGACTTCTCTGCCGCCTTCTTCATGAAATCGATAGCCTCATCGATAGGCATTACATCTGCGAGCTTGAAGAATGCGCTCTGAAGGATGGTATTGGTACGCTTTCCCATACCGATCTCAATAGCCTTGTCGATGGCGTTTATGGTATAGAGCCGGATGTCGTTCTCAGCTATATATTTCTTTGCTGCGGCTGGCATATGCTTGTCGAGTTCTTCGTCAGACCACTGGCAGTTGATCATGAAGGTTCCTCCGGGCTTTACGTCCTGAACCATCTTGTAGCCCTTAATCACATAAGATGGATTGTGGCAGGCAACGAAGTCGGCCTGATTGATGTAATACGGGCTCTTGATTGGGTTGTCGCCGAATCTCAGGTGAGAGATGGTGATACCGCCGGTCTTCTTAGAGTCGTACTGGAAGTAAGCCTGTATATATTTGTCGGTGTGATCACCGATGATCTTTGTAGAGTTCTTGTT